>JAYWGJ010000369.1:0-1655 GCA_043778315.1 Saprospiraceae bacterium
CTTCCACCAACTCCACGGCGCGGTCGTAAGTGACCGAAAGTGCTTCTTCGCCCTTCGGAATAGACGTAAATTTATCGCCGAGCTTCACATACGGACCCAGCCGACCGATGCCGATACTCAACGCCTCACCCTTGTATTCGCCCAAATCTTTTGGCAGTTGAAATAAATCTAACGCCTCCTCAAAAGTAATACTTTCAAGGTTTTGTCCTTTTTTGAGGTTGCCATATTTAGGCTTCGCGTCGCCGAGTTCTTCGGTCGTTCCGAGCTGCACTAACGCGCCGTATCTGCCCATTCGCGTCAGGATACTCAGCCCCGTTACAGGGTCTTTGCCCAATATGCGCTCGCCCGAGGCGCGGTCTGCTTCGTCGCGTATTTTGAGCAAATGCTCGTGAAACGGGTGGTAAAAATTACCCAACATTTTGCGCCAATCGGCTTTGCCGTTCGCCACTATATCAAACTCGTTTTCGATATTAGCGGTAAAGCTATAATCCATCACATCGTCGAAATGTTGCGCCAAAAAATCGGTCACGATAGTGCCAATGTCGGACGGAAAAAGTTTATTTTTCTCTGTTCCCGTTATTTCTTTTTCTGTTTTTTTGGTAATAATATTATTAGACAACACCAAAACGCGGTAGGCGCGTTCTACGCCGTCGCGGCTTTCGCGCACCACATAACCGCGCGTTTCTTCCATAATCCGACTGATAGTTGGCGCGTAAGTAGAAGGGCGACCGATGCCGAGTTCCTCCATTTTTTTGACCAAACTCGCCTCCGAGTAGCGTGCTGCCGCTTTTGTAAACTGCTCACGCGCAGTGAGTTGCATCAAATCTACGATTTGATTAACCCGCAACGGCGGCAACATTCCTTCGCTCTCCGCGTCGTCCTCGTCGTTCGATTCTAAGTATAATTTCAAGAAACCATCAAACTTTATCACTTCGCCTTCGGCGCGCAACTGCTGCTCGTTTATCGTAGAAATAGCGATATCGACCAACGTTTTTTCCAACTGGGCGTCCGCCATTTGCGACGCGACGGCGCGTTTCCAAATCAACTCGTATAAACGCTGTTGGTCGCGGTCTTGCGACACCGCTACGTTGTCCACATAAGTAGGACGGATTGCCTCGTGCGCCTCTTGTGCGTTCGCGTTTTTGGTTTTGTAACGACGGGTTTGTAGGTATTTTTCGCCAAATTCGGTTACTATTTTGCCCGCAATTTCTTGCAACGCCGTCTCCGACATATTGACACTGTCGGTACGCATATAAGTAATGTGTCCCTCCTCATACAATCGTTGCGCTACGCTCATCGTTCGCGACACCGAAAAACCTAATTTTCGACTCGCTTCTTGCTGTAAAGTAGAGGTCGTAAACGGCGCAGCAGGTGTGCGTTTGGCGGGTTTTACTTGTATATTCGCTACAGTAAAAACGGCGTTGATACATTTTTTTAGGAACGCCTCCGCGTCACCTTCTTGCTCGTAGCGCGTAGGTAATTCTGCCTTGAAATTTTGTGCTTTGCCCTGCTCGTTGAGTGCCGAAAGTACGGCGACCGAACGGAAATACGGCTTAGATTCGTGGTTCGTGATTTCGCGTTCTCTATCCACAATCAAGCGCACCGCGACCGACTGCACCCGACCCGCCGACAAGCCGCCGCGCACTTTGCGCCAC
>JAYWGJ010000370.1:0-4510 GCA_043778315.1 Saprospiraceae bacterium
TACACAGATAAATCTATTTTTTGTGACATTTATTCAAATAAATATTGCCTTTTTCAAACTAACACTTTAGTTAAAAAAAGTTTTGTCCAGTAGAGTGGTAAGTCACATTATTTTTTATCAAAATCATATTTTATACTATAAATTTATTTCATCAAAATCTATGAAAAAGATAGTACTAATCGCATTGATGGCACTGCCATTTTTTGCCACTGCGCAACTCGGTACGCCGTGTCAGACGCAGTTTCCACCCGAAACAGGCGCGCAATTAGATGCGTGGGCGCAAGAGTATTACAGCACTGCCAACCAAGCAGCGCGTCGCCTCAGCCCGCTCGTCACTCAAAAAGATGTACCGATGGCAGTGCATTTGGTAGCAAACACCGACGGTACCAAGCAATTATTGGCATCTAATATGCTCAATATGCTTTGCCAAGTCAATAATGATTATGATACGCTCGCTATAAAGTATTGGTTGCACACCTTAGACCTTACTTTGTGCAAAAACGATACTTGGAACGACCCTCCTACGGGCAATACTGCTTACCAAAGCACCATGCCGCTTGGTGCGCGCAAGGTTAGTAATGTAATCAACTCTTACCTACACGGTGGCGGTGGCAATACAGGGCTTTGTGGTGTTGCGCCAGGTGCTTCGTTTACGAACGGTTCTCCGCCAAACCCAGGTACGGTAAGCTGTTTCGGTAGCTGTATGGGCAACAGCAAAACATGGTCGCACGAGCTAGGACACCGCTTATCGCTACCACATACTTTTTATGGCTTGGAAGGCGGAGCAAATATGCTATGCAGTACGCCGTCGGTCGTTGGACCTGCGGGTAGTGAAAACTATGCCCGCACAGGCGTAGATGCCAATTGGAATACTACGGGCGACCGCATCGGTGACACTTATCCCGACTACAACCCAGACCGTTGGAGCGGTACAAACTGCGAATCGTGCGATGTGAAAGACCGCAAAGGGGTAACCTTCAAAATAGACGAAACCAATATTATGGGTTATGGTAGCGACGGCTGTGCGAGTTTGTTCACGAAAGGACAAAAAGACAAAATGCACAGCTTTATGACGAGTATTTCTACGAGTAATAGCAATGCTTTGTTCAACTCAGCGGGTGTGCCAATCGTAGCAAAACCAGTAGAAGCTGCACCTGCGATGCCTACACTCGTCTATCCTGCAGAGGCGCAAGAATTTGCAGCAGCAACCGCCGTGGCGGATTTGCAGTGGACTGCATCGCCAGGTGCGTGGCAGTATATCGTACAAATATCGCGTAAAAGCAGTTTCACTTTTTCTACGCTCTATCCAGGTACAACTACCGACGATTTGGAATTTGTGGTGAACACCAATACACTTCCTGCGGCATTATTTCAGTCTAAATTAAGAAATAACTTTTTGTATAATTGGCGCGTGTTTGCGTTCAATCGTACTAATTTCTGTCTTAATTGGACACCAAGAGGTACTTTTTATACCAAATTGGTCAGCACAAGCAACGCTATTGCAGGTTTGGACGGCTTAGAATTAGTCCCAAATCCGACCGCAGGTGATAATGTTACAATGCAATTATCATTGACCGAAGCAATGGACGTGAACGTCTCGATGCTTAATGTAGCAGGACAAGTAGTTCGCTCGTTACCCAAAACACGTTTGACCGAAGGAGAGCAAACCATCAACCTCGATGTGCAGAACCTCGCAAATGGTATTTATTTTGTACAATTATTGAACGAAAGAGGTATCCGTACCGAGCGTTTGGTGATTAGCCGTTAATGTTGTAAAAAATATTTTTTTTGCTTTCGCTAATAAATATTAGATAGTAAAAACGGTTGCGTGTCTTAGGATAGGCAACCGTTTTTTTTTACCCACGAAACCTATAAGGTTTTTAAAACCTTATAGGTTTATAGTCAACTACTTATATAATTTATAATTACCCTCCGTGTTCAAACGTACTTTTCAATTCCTATTATTCGCTGTAATCTGTTTATCTATCTATTTGGTATTCAACACCTTACGGACAAAAAACCTGCAAATTGAGGCGGCGCAAGTATTGCCTTTACAGGTGACTGATGCTGCGGTGGCGCGTTTGGCGAAAGCCGTACAATGCCCTACCAATTCGTCGCCACTCGCCGTAGATACTACCGCGTTTATCGCGCTACATCGCTTGATAGATAGTTCTTTTGGCTTGTGCAATACCAAAATGGAGCGCAAAATCGTCAATCAGTTTAGTTTGCTATACAAATGGAGCGGGAGCGATACGAGCCTCGCGCCTATCGTTTTGCTCGCGCATCTCGATGTAGTTCCCGTAGAAGGCGTGGCTGTAAAAAAATGGTCGCACGCGCCTTACGGCGGCGAGCAGGCGAACGGAATGCTTTGGGGACGCGGAACGCTCGACGACAAAATGTCTGCCTTCGGCTTGCTCGAAGCCGCCGAAATGTTGCTACAAAAAGATTTTCAGCCGAAACGGACAGTGTATTTTGCGTTCGGACACGACGAGGAAGTAGGCGGCGCGAACGGCGCGAAAGCAATGGCTGCCGCGCTCGCCGCCGCAGGCGTACACGCCGAAATGGTACTCGACGAAGGCATGGTCGTACTCGATAACGCGCTGCCAGGCTTGGCAGAAAAGCCGCTCGGTCTCATCGGCATCGCGGAAAAAGGCTACGCGACGCTCGAGCTAAAAGTGTTGGCGAAGGGCGGTCACTCGTCGATGCCGCCTGCCGAAACCGCTATTGGTACGCTCAGTCAAGCGATTGTAAATATAGAAAAACACCCTATGGCGGCGCGGTTTAGCCTGCCCGTAAACGAACTGCTCGACTACGCGGGACCCGAAATGAGTCTGCCGTTCAATATCGTGATGACGAATAGATGGCTGTTCGCGCCGTTATTAATGCAGCAATTTGCACAAAAACCAAGCTCCGCCGCGCTTTTGCGCACGACTATCGCGCCTACTATTTTGCAGGCAGGTGTGAAAGATAACGTGCTTCCGACTGAAGCAATTGCGCACATCAATTACCGTATTTTGCCAGGAGAGACTTCGGCGGACGTATTGCAACACGCAAAAACTGCCGTGAACGACTCGCGAGTGCAGATAAAAATGGTGGCAGAACCGACCGAGCCGTCACCCGTTTCTGATACGAAAACGCCGAGTTTTGAGGGTTTGGCTAAACTGATACGCGGCTATTTCCCGAAATCGGTAGTTGCGCCCGCGCTCGTTATCGGCGGAACGGATAGCAAATATTATAGTTCTATCACTAAAAATATTTACCGTTTTTCACCTATCGAGTTGGCTAACAGCGACTTAGGTCGCATACACGGCGTAGATGAATGTATCAGTATAGAGAATTACAAGCGGTGTATTCGTTTTTATTACGGCTTATTGAGTGCCAACTAAAATATTGAAAGTAAGATAAATTTTATTTTGGCAATTGAATACGAAACGTCGTTCCTTTGCCTACCTCCGACGACTTGACAAATATTTTACCTTTGTGGTAATCCGCTACGATGCGCCGCGCGAGTGACAAACCTAAGCCCCAGCCGCGTTTTTTGGTCGTGAAACCAGGCTGAAAAATGGAGTTGTGTTTGTTTTGCGGAATGCCTTTGCCTGTATCGGCAATATCGATATAGACCCATTCTGCGTCCTCGAAGCAGGTCGCGTCGATACGCCCTTTGCCTTCGTCTAAGGCATCTAAGGCGTTTTTGAGCAGGTTTTCTATGACCCAATCGAACAACTGCGGGCTGATTTTCGCCATTAGCGGCGGCTCTGTTTCGGGGTCGGGATTAGTGAGAATGATGCGGCGCGCGGCGCGCAGCTTGAAGTAGCCGAAGTTGCGGTCGAGGTTGTCGGTGATGTTCAACGGCTCGAGTTGCGGGACTGCGCCTATTTTGCCAAAGCGGTCGGCGACGAGTTCGAGTCTGCCTACGTCGGTACGAATTTCGGTAGCGATGCCGCCGATTTCCTCGTTGTCGGGCGCGCTGATTTCCAATAATTCCAACCAACCCAAAATACCCGAAATAGGCGTACCCAATTGATGCGCCGTTTCTTTCGCCAATCCAATCCATATTTGGTTTTGCTCGGCGCGGCGCGCCGCACTAAAACTCAAATATCCGAACAACATAAACGCAAAAACGAGCAGTAATTGCCCGTAAGGCACTAATTGCAACCATTTTAAGATAGTAGATTGGTCATAATAGACGAATTGCGGCGGATTATAGGGCGAAGTGATTTTTATACAATTCTTACTTTTTTTGAGTTCGGCAACCGTATTTCTCAAAAACATTTGATTGGTGTCCAAACACGCGCCAAAATTATTTGCCTCAAAAGTCAATTCCAACGAGTCGGTGAGTATCATCGGAATCGTATTATTTTTGCTAATAATATCGGTCTCGAAGGTCACATCGCGATTATCGGGACCCTCCGAAAACGATTTAGCGATGCTTTTTATCGCTTCCGCATATATTTCTACGCGCCGTCGCTCCTCGTTTTTTATCGTTTCGGTGAACGTAAAAGTGAACCAC
>JAYWGJ010000371.1:0-15348 GCA_043778315.1 Saprospiraceae bacterium
AAATCGTGAAAAACCCGCTTGATTTTTTTGCCAAAAACCAGGACAACTTTTTAGCATAGACTGTACAGCCTAATTCAGTACCTTATTTTCTATTCATTCTTTATACATACCATACTGACAGTACTCGGGGTATATGAGTGAATATTTATGCTATTTTCATATCCCAAAGGTAGAAAATATCACTCAATTTTAAATTGTGACCACTTTTTCATTTGTTATACGTTTAACCTGCAAAATAGAAAACAATGCCAAATCAAAAAAAACACGTCCCCTACACCCGAACGCGGTTTTTTTACGACGTAACAGCAAATCTACCTGCCAAAAAACGTCTTGAAACTGAGCAAGGGGATAGGAACGAAATACAATACAGTGAAACTCAAATCCCACTGCGTTTTTTCGTTAATCCAACGTGCGCCCAAATTCGGTACGAACAAGCCTCTATCATTTAAGTTGCCGCTCGTAAATGCGCTATAACCTATTGCCGTAGGCAGATAAAAGTTGTCGGAAGTGAGTGCGAAGCCGCGAGACAGCTGTATGCCGCCGCCAAAAGAGAAAAAACCATCTACACCTGTATTGGTAGGTACCAAATCTGTACCTATAATACCTGCCGTGAAGTTCGCGAACATTTTGGGCGTACCGACCGTAAGAATACCATTGACTCCGCCACCCGTAGGAAAGTAAAAATTAGAATTGTTCGGATTGTTGCGCCCCCCGTTGTTAGTGCCAATCGGTAACGGCACTACAAAACCAAAGGCACTGAGACCGAGTAGTGTGTTTTTACCCACTTTACCCGCTATTTTGGCTTGCACAGACGGGATTAACCCCGATAAGCTGCCGCCAATAGTCACATTATCGTTCACCCCGTACATGAAACTGTTTGTGAAAAGCCATGTGTTTTGGTAAGAGCCGCGCCCTTTCGGCAAGCTAAACGCCGTAGCGGAAAGCGTGAGCGCGTCGCAGCCGCGATGCTCGTTGTACCCGTTTAGGCTTGCATTTTTGGTTTCTACCACCTCCATACGGCGCACATCTACCATGTTTATAGTCATCACAGCACCCGTATTGAGTAGCTGCAACTGTATAGTTTGTGAGTTCATTGCCAATACGCGCCCCGTAAATCTATCGCCATTTTTCATATACACCACCTGTACAACCGAGGTATCGGATACAGCCGCTTCGGTTTGTTCGGTACGCGAGCCTTCGCTACGGTGCTTGATTTGCGCGGTTGCGGTATTAGCGAAAGTTACTAAAAATACTATGAATAAAAGAATTTGTTTCATATAAAAATTGATTTTATGTGTTGTAAGTAGTCACAAAAGTAATACTTATAAAGTGAAAAATATGATTTTTTACAACAAAAAAGCGCAACACCTTCTCTCCGAAAGTGCCGCGCTTTTTTATTGTAATTATAATATTATGAAAAACCTATCGTCTCCAAGGGAGCGCGTTCACACGGTCGGCGGCGAGGTAGCCTAAGCGCAAACCTTCGTCCGCGTCTTGTCTGATATGCACGCCCAACGGAATACGCGAAAAAGCGTTTTCTTTTGCCGCTACATCGAAGTTGCGGAAAGTGCGCGGCGTACCGATAAACTCGGTGCGGTCTTTATGACAGTTGTCTGTAAACCCTGTATTTTTACCAAAAACCGAGTTCATCACACCTGCCGCTGCCGCGCCAAACGTAGCGTGACCCGACGGATAGCCAGGAAAAGGCGGGTTGTTGCAGTTGTGTAAAGTGAGTAATTCTGATGTCCAGTTGGCGCGAATATTACCGCGAATATAGTCGTAAGGACGCTCCGTATTATAGTAATACTTAGTATTCCACGCTGAGATACCGCCGTCGCAAAGTGCCATACCGAGTTTAGCAAATAGAAAAACAGAAGTCTCCATATTGGTGCGTTTAGCAATCACTAATTGGTCTGCGATAGCCACCCATCTCGCTGCTGGCTCGAAAGTGAGGCGGAAAATGTCGTCACCCCAAAACTGCGCAATCCATTTGTTTTCGTAGCTCAACGGCGTATTAATAGTTGCCACTTCGTTCATCTGACCAAAGTACTGCGACTCGGGGCTGGTGCTAAACGCTATTGGTCTGCGCCCTAATTTGTCTGCATCAGAAATAGCAAACGAGCGAACGCGACCCCAGTACGGGAACAACGCGCGGCTAAAATCAGGCGCGCTCGGCGACCATAAACCTGCACCTGTGGGCGGCGTATAGTCGGTAGGTTGTGTCCGCAAATACGCTTCGTGACCGTTAATATCGGTTGCCGACCAGTCAAAAATTACTTTTGCGACAGCGCGACCGAAGTCGCGAGAGCGGCTCATCACCTCTCCGTTTACGCCTTTGGCAGTAAAATCCGCTTCAAATTTCGCCTCCAAATCCGCTATTTTGGTCTGGTCGGTTGCCGAAATATTCGGGTAAAACTGACGGAACATATAGCCGTAGGCAGCGTTTGCCGCCTCGGGCCAATAGTACTGTACACTTCTATCGATGGTCGGTATGTTCAAGCGATAAGTTTGATTTGCCATAGGTTTGTACGCCGTCATGCCAGGCGCAACCGACTCATAAACAGCCAAATAGGTGTAACCCAACATACGCGCCGCCGCAGGCGGACGATAGCCAGCCGAGTTGCGGTCGATGACCAAAAACAGCTCGTTCCACGCATACGGGGTGTCAGCACTGAACGTCGCAGTAGCCGCAGAAGCTCCGTTAGTGTATTGAAACGGGTCGGGGCGACAACTCGCTACAAAAATCACAACGGCAAATAATACAAGTTTGAGGAAATTTTTTTGCTGCATTGAAATACTTACATTTTAAAAGTTAATAAAAATTGTTTTTTGTGACAAATTGCTTGTCAATAAATACACAAAAACAAATATGATGCCAATTGTTTATTTTATGTACAAAAAAATCAAAAATTGTTTATACTTAGAATTTATGGGCAATATGGTAAAGGCAATTTTATTACGCGTTAAGCAACTTTTCTACCGCCATATTGACCGACAACTCGCCTGCAACGACCGCTTTTTCTACGGCTAAAAGCTGCGCGCTCACCGCGTCGTTAGCATAGAAACGCTCGAGTACCGTTTCGCCAATCGCTTGATGCAGCCATTGTTTTGCCTGCGTTTGTCGGTTACTGTTGAAGTACGAGTTGGCAGTTGTATGTTCGTAATACCGCTGTATAATCGTCCAAATCTCGTCAATGCCTGTGCCTTCCGTCGCCGAACAAACTGCACACGGCACTGTCCAATTATTGCTTTTAGGTGGAAAAAGGTGCAGCGCGTTGTGGTATTGTAGCCGCGCCTGTTTAGCGGCATTCACGGCTGCGCCGTCCGCTTTATTGATGACGACCGCGTCCGCCATTTCTACAATGCCGCGTTTCACGCCTTGCAGTTCGTCGCCCGCGTTAGGCAGTAGCAGCAGCAGAAAAAAATCGGTGAGGTCGCGCACCGTCGTCTCCGACTGCCCCACGCCCACCGTTTCTATAATCACAATATCGTAGCCTGCGGCTTCGCAAAGCAGCACCGCTTCGCGGGTTCGCCGCGCCACACCACCGAGCGACGTACCCGCCGCCGAGGGGCGCACATAAGCGTCGGGGTGTGTAGCGAGTACGTCCATGCGCGTCTTGTCGCCCAAAATACTACCGCGTGTGAGCCGACTGCTCGGGTCTATCGCGAGTACCGCCACCCGATAGCCTTCGGCGATTAGTCGCAAGCCAAAACTTTCGATAAAAGTACTTTTACCCACGCCAGGCACGCCCGTAATCCCTATCCGAATGCTAATTTTTGCTGATTTTTCAGTGGATTTGCGGATAATTTGATCTACAACTTCGGTGCGTGCCGCTTTTTGTGTTGCGCAAAGCTGCAAAATATTATTGGCAATAATTTGGTGCGCAGAGCGCGTGCTTTCGGCTAAGGTAATCGCTTGACTCAGCAAAACCCTATCGCCTTTCGCGATGCCTGCTGCAAAATCTTCGGCGGTGTGCGGTTGCTTACGCATGAATAATTTGGTTGTAAAGATGTATGATTATAACACAAATGTAACTAAAAAGATATAATTTATAAAGAAAACAGTTGGTAATTTGGTAGCTGCAATGTATCTTTACTTCGAAATAGAGCTGACACTATAATATTGACACTATTAATATTGACACTATATATAATGTACCTTGTTTGAAACGTTTATATCCGCTCACTTCAAAAAATCTACGCTCATGTACGCTTGGTTGCCCAACTATCCCGCAGGTGTTCCTGCCAATATCAACGCCGATGCCTACCCGAGTGTGGTGGCGATGCTCGAGGAGTCGTTTCGCAAATACGGCGACCGCTACGCTTTTGCGTGTATGGGTAAACGCATGACGTTCAAAGAGTTAGATGCCGCTTCTGCGCAATTTGGCGCGTACCTGCATAGTCGCGGCTTAAAGCCAGGAGACAAAATCGCGTTGATGATGCCTAATTTATTGCAATATCCGATTGCAATGTTTGGCGCGTTGCGTGCAGGTTTGGTGGTTGTGAATACGAATCCGCTTTATACGCCGCGTGAGATGGAGCATCAGTTTGTGGATTCGGAGGTGCAATGCATAGTTATTGCCGAAAACTTTGCTGCCAATTTGCAACAAATCATCGATAAAACGCAAATAAAAACCGTTATTCTTACAAGTATTGGTGAACTTTTGGGCGTAAAAGGTTTTTTTGTGAATAGCGTAGTCAGATACGTCAAGCGAATGGTTCCTGCTTATCAATTGCCAAATACCGTGACGTTTAGTGCCGCGATAAGCGGCGGAAAAGCGTTTACGCTACCCGTTTTTGCATCAAAACCAAGCGATACCGTGTTTTTGCAATACACGGGCGGCACTACGGGCATAGCGAAAGGCGCGATGCTCACGAATAGAAATATGGTGGCGAATATGCTACAAATGAAAGCGGTTATCGAGCCGTTTTTGAGTAGCGACACGCCTGCCGTCGCACTTTCGCCCTTGCCGATGTACCATATTTTTGCTTGTACGGTGAATGCCTTTGGCTTGTTCGCATTAGGACACCAAAGCGTTTTGGTGACGAATGCGCGAGACCTCGCGTCGGTACTCAAAGAATTTTCTCAATCCGAAATTGCATTGATTACGGGTGTTAATACCTTATTTAATGCGTTATTAAATCATAAAGATTTTGCCAAAACAGACTTTTCATACCTCAAAATAGCGGTTGCAGGTGCAATGGCAGTACAAAAAACGGTCGCGGAACGGTGGCTTGCGGCTACAAAAGTACGGATAACGGAGGGTTACGGCATGACCGAATCTGCGCCCGTGATTAGCGTGAACCCGTTGGACGGCGGACGGGTGGGGACTATCGGCTTGCCCGTTCCGAGTACCGAAGTGCGCATCGCCGACGAAAACGACAACGCGCTCGCGCAGGGCGAAATCGGGGAAATACAGGTGCGCGGTCCGCAAGTGATGCTCGGCTACTACAAACGCCCCGACGAAACCGAAAAGACGATTCGCAACGGTTGGCTCTGCACGGGCGACATCGGCTCGATGGACGCGGACGGCTATTTTCGCATCGTAGATAGGCTGAAAGACATGATTTTGGTGTCGGGTTTCAACGTATTCCCGAACGAAGTGGAGGAAATCGCGGTTTCGCACCCGAAAGTACTCGAGGCAGCCGCTATCGGCGTTCCCGACGCGAACAGTAGCGAAGCGGTAAAGCTATTTATTGTCAAAAAAGACGCGTCGCTGACCGAAAGTGAGCTTAAAATCTTTCTCCGCGAGCAACTGACGGGTTATAAAAACCCAAAAACGATAGTTTTTCGGGACGAATTACCAAAAACAAACGTCGGGAAAATTTTGCGGCGGGCGTTGCGCGAGGAGTAGCGAGCCTCCCGCAGCCCCCTATTAGTAGGGTATCACTACGTTTTAACTTTTTTTCGTTCCTGATAATCACGCCTAATTCAAAACGTACACTTGTTCTATAAATATTAAAATAAAAAAAGCGTAAAGTTTTTGCATCACACAAAAACTTTACGCTAATCCTCCCCTCCTAATGGAAGGGCTGGGAAGGCTAACTACTCGCCTACACCTGCACCAAAATCTTGCACACAAGTAAAACCATATTGTCGGTGCTGCTGAATGCTGATGCCTACCTGCTCGTATGACGGCGAAAGCAGGTTTCGGCGATGCCCGTAATTATCGTTATTATTGTCTATCAATAAGTTAAGTACGATTGGAAGCGCGAGGTTGTGGTCGGTACCATACGAAATATTTTCGCCTAACGCCGTAAAATCCATACCTACAAACTTACCAATCCGCTTGTCATACGACAAGCCGCTCGAGGAGGTATGCCCGCGCATACCCTTGCTCCCGATGTCTTGCGCGTGCGCTCTCGAGGACGCAGCTAAGGCTTTGGAGGGTGTGAGCGGCGGCAAGCCTTTTACTCGGCGCAAGTCCTGATACAAGGTTTGTGCATATTTGTTGTTCTGAAAAAACAAAACTCTCGTGATGTAATAATCTGCGTATTCCTTCAAAAACGCATTGCCGTCCATACGCGCCAAATTAATCAGCAAAATCACCTTTTTCTCTTCTGGTGTCATGTACGGTACGTTCGCGGCGGTATTCGCCTCGATGCGTTGTTTATCCGAGAAAACGCCGTTTGTGGTGGCAGGAACGCTTTTTTTAGTACCCGTAGTTGTAGTAGCAAGATATTTGGTAGTAGCCGTGCTGCTGCCGTTACTACTACCTGTCCGCACTACTTGTGGATTGATAGTAGGCGTGGGCTGGCGCGGCGCGAGGTTAGTTGCTGCAAGCTGTGGTGTTACTTTTGATGCAGGTTTTGTTAGCGTAGGCTTATGCGTCGTAGCCGCTATATGCGGCGCGTAATTGCGCTTAACTACCTTTTTATAGGTGTATTTATGTACTACTTTTCTGGGCGGAGCGGGCTTAGGCTGCGTCGGTTTGGGTTGCGTCGGTTTAGCATATTTCGCTACCGTCGGCAACTGCACTTCTGGTATTGCCACTTCCGTGCGCGCTAAGGGTTGCGGGTGATGTGGCATATTGCTTTGCATATTGCTTTGCGCCAGGAGTGGCAACTGCGCCGCGCCCGTCAAAAGTACGGCACACCATACTGGTTTGTAGAATAACATAGGTTGTAATTTATTTTTAAGAGAGTTTTTTGTATGTTTTAAAATAGTTGTGTTCATATTTCATTTTGCAAATATGATGCCAATAAACACGCCGAACGCTATATTTTTCAATAGGTATTATATTTTTTTACATTTGTACAATTATTATTCGTTGGAAATTACTTTATAATAAAAAAATTTGGTTTATCTTTGTGAAAATAAAATGGTATAAATATATGAAAAAGTTGATTTTGCGCTTTATGCAAAATAATGGTTACGACATTGTCAAACTCAATAAAAAAGAAAAAAACGGTGTTGCTGTCGATATGGAATCTGCTTTTGCAGATTTATATTTACAATGCAAACCTTACACTATGACCTCGATAGAGCGTATGTATTCTTTGTTTAAATCAGTAGAATACGTTGTGAAAAACAATATCGAGGGCGATTTTGTAGAGTGTGGTGTTTGGCGCGGCGGCAGTTCTATGATGATAGCAATGGCGTTGCAATATTTTGGTAGCACCGACCGACGTATTTATTTGTATGATACTTATGAAGGAATGTCTGAGCCAACGGAACACGACAAGCGTTTTGACGGCTTGACCGCCGAACAGCAATTGGGACAAGAAGATAAAGCAATTGCTACTTCCGTTTGGTGTTATGCCGATTTGAACGATGTTCAAAACAATATGAATGCCACCAAATATCCACAAAATAATATCCATTTTGTAAAAGGAAAAGTAGAAGATACGATACCAAATGTGATGCCTATAAAAATCGCATTGCTGCGTTTAGATACAGATTGGTACGCCTCAACCTATCATGAATTAAAGTATCTTTTTCCGCTTTTAGCCAAAACTGCACCCTTGATTATTGACGATTATGGGCATTGGCAAGGCGCGCGCGAAGCTGTACATACTTATTTCAAAGAAAATAATATTAATATTTTACTCAATCGTATTGACTATACAGGTCGTATCGGTATCAAATTATAACAAAACAATAATTAACAATCAAAACAAAAAAATCCATGAAAAAATTAACTTTTATTGCTGCATTAGCGATAAGCGGTACGCAACTATTGGCGCAAAGCACGGTCACAAATGGCTTGGTAGCTGCCTACAAATTCAATAATAGCATCGTCGACTCGAGCGGTAACGGGCATGACGCTACCGCTACCGGCGGAACGCTTTTTGTTGCCGACCGCTTCGGTTGCCCTAACAGAGCTTTTGTTTTTAGTAACGGAGCAAGAATATTAAACGTCGATCCTTCTACGCAGTTTGATATTGGTTATGGCGATTATTCTGCTTCTTTTTGGGCAAAATATGTACCTAATGCGAGTGATATTATTCCTTTTTTAATCAATGATAGCAATAGCGGCTACGAGTGGTTTCAGTTTCAAAATTATGGTTTAGGCAATGCAATGGCATTTGCTGTGAAATCAGGAAATGATGCGTCGCAAACTCCCGCTATCAAACAAGGTGGTATTAAAGATGGTCAATGGCATCATTATGTAGGCGTTCGCCGCAATGTAACGCACCTCGATTTATATTTTGACGGTGCATTAGTGGCAACGGCAGATAACAATGCTATCACGAGCATTGACTCGTACAGCCCTGGTATGCGACCGATTGAAATAGGTAGCGCAGTAGGCAGCAATCGCTATAACGACGGCTCGCTCGACGACCTCTACTTCTACAACCGCGCCCTCACGCCTGCTGACATACAAAAATTATTTACAGAGTCGCAGGCTTGCGCCGCCGTAGTAGCTACCGATAAAGTGACGGCTGCCGCAGGCAGTTTCCGCCTCGCACCGAACCCGACCGCGAACGGCGTGTGCCGCATCATCGCCGCACAAGACTACCGCGACCTCACCGTCTCGCTCACCGACCTCACGGGCAAAGTGTTGCGCGCACAGCAAGTAGCGAGTATCGGCGCGCAGCAAAGCATCGACCTACCGCTACAAGGCATCGCCGCAGGCAGCTATTACGTCAGTTTGCGCACCGCCGAAGGCGTGCAGACGCAGCAATTAGTGGTCATGGAAAACTAAACGGTGCGCGGGTTTTCAACCCGCGCTTTATGTATTGAAGCCGGGTATTTAATTTTGTGCGGGTTGAAACCCGCACGCCCACAAAAAAAACTACCCCGCGCATCGGCACGAGGTAGTTTTTTTGTTGCCACAAGCAGAAAATATTTCTATTTATATTACAAATAAAAACCTTAATTTTGTGGCAATATTTTTTATTCACTTTCTTTTATTATGAAAAAAACAACCACACTTTTTTTATTATTAACCTTAATTGCGTTGCCAATACTAAGCAACGCAGGTACGGAAACCAAGCCGCGTAAGCCGCAGACGCGCCGCGATAAGCAGTTTACGGTAGTGATAGATGCGGGTCACGGCGGCAAAGACGGTGGCGCAAACGCCGCGCCGAAAACCGAAAAAAGCATCACGCTCGCCGTCGCCCTCAAACTCGGCAAGTATATCGAGGACAATATGCCCGACGTAAAAGTGATTTATACCCGCCGAACCGACGTATTTATAGAGCTATACGAACGCGCAAATATCGCGAACCGCAGCAACGCCGATTTGTTTATATCCGTACATTGCAATTCGCTGCCTGCCGCGTCGCCTATTCGCGGAACGGAGGTGTATGTGATGGGTTTGCACACCGCCGACGAAAACCTCAAAATAGCGAAAAATGTAGCGGCGCGAGAAAATCAATCGATATTATTGGAGGCGAACTACAAAAAAAATTACGGCGGGTTTGACCCCAACGACCCTGCTACACATATTTTGCTTTCTATGACCCAAAATATCCATATTGACCAAAGTATCAGGTTGGCGAGCCTAGTAAATAACAGCCTCAAAAAAGAAGGACAGCCCACTCGCGGCGTACATCAAGCGGGTTTTGTGGTGATACGCGCTACCGCTTGTCCGAGTATTTTGGTGGAAACGGGCTACCTTACTAGCGCGTCCGAAAACAAAATATTGCAATCTGCCGAAGGGCAAGCCCGCATTGCGCGAGGTATTTATAAAGCGGTCAAGTCGTATAAAAACGAGCTTGAAGGAAAAAAAAAGGAGGACGATGATACCGCCGCCGATGCCCCAATCGTCGAGAGTACAGACGAAGAAAACACAAGCAACGCGCCCCAAGCCAGCACCGACAGTGCGCCAAAATCCAGCACGACAGGACAGCCGCGCAGCGCGCAACGCCTCGAGCCGCCCGCGCCCGCGCCCGAACCCGTCACCTACTCGGTCAGCAGCAACACCAAGCCGCAAAAAACAAAACTAAAAAAAATACCAAAAGTAGAAAATACTACGCCGAGTAACAGCCGCCAACCTATGCAAGAAGGTACTATTTATCATATACAAATTGCGTCATCTGACAAAGCATTATCCGTCGGACACCCTGCTTTATATGGCTTCACCGATGCGCAAGAGGACTTTTCGGACGGCAGATACAAGTATTACACAGGCGATTACGCTACCTTAGCGGAAGCTGCGACAGCGCAAACGAAGCTACGCAAAAAAGGCGTAAAAGGTGCGTTTGTGGTCAAATATATTGACGGCAGAAGAGCGAATTGATTGGTGTTATAATCATATTATAATTGTATTTTTAATGCTATTTCACTTACTTTTAGGCGGAAATATGGGCGACCGCAGGGCGTATCTCGCGGCAGCAATAGCGGCTATCGAGCGCGAAGTAGGCGCAGTAGTAGCCGCTTCAAACCTGTACGAAACCGAGCCGTGGAGCGTGCTTTCGCCGCAACAAAACTACTACAATCAAGCGATTGCGGTAGAAAGTGAGCTTGTGCCGCTTATTTTTTTAGCCAAGCTAATGCAAATAGAAACCGCGCTCGGGCGCGTGCGTTCCGCCGAAGAGCGCAACGCGGCGCGCACCATCGACATCGATATTTTATTGATTGAAACGCAAATCATCGACACCGCCGCGCTGCAAGCACCGCACCCGCGCCTGCATCTTCGCCGCTTCGCGCTGTTGCCACTCGCCGACATCGCCGCCGAGGTAATTCACCCGATATTACAAAAAAATATTTGCATATTACTAGAAGAATGTGCCGACACAGGCGCGGTATTGCGTGTAGAAGAGAAATAAATTATTGATGTTACACAAACGGGTCACTTATTTTTTCTCTTTCTTTTTCTTGATAAAAAGAAACAAAAATCAAGACTTATTAGACTTGTCAGGCTACTCTTCGCGCAAAAAGCGAACACAGCCCAAACTTGATGTGGCGAAATTGCCACATCTTCGAACAGTGCGCTGTTTATCAGCTTTTTTGCGCTCCGTTCCCGCCGACAATTCTATTAGGTCGGTCGCCCCAAGCTCCTAAGCAATCGACCTTATCTTTATCGCCGCTAAGGTAATTATTTCAATAGCTACAATTTGATTGTTGCGTGACATTAGTAAATTAGCGAATTGTCACAGTAATAAAATCTTTTTGTTAGTAAGCTGTTAAACCTATTTTTTAGTTAAAATATGATGCGATATTTGCTTTGCAAAACAAAAAAATCCATTTTTATATAAATTTATAATAATTATAAAAACAATAAATGAAAACTGTCAAAACGTTTATTTTAATCTGCATTGCATTTTTAACCGCGTTTTCCGCTTCCGCGCAACACGACGGGCATGACCACGACGCAGAAAAAAAAGATAAAAAACCTGTAAAAATAGACCGCAAACCCGGTCATTACAAAGTGAAAGTCAAAATTGCGGGTTTTAACGAAAAGGAATGTTATCTAGGTTATCATTTCGCGGATAAGCAGTATATCATGGATACTACGACGCGCAGCGCGGACGGAAGTTACACTTTCGAGGATAATTTTGGACTCGAGGCAGGTATTTATATGATTATAATGCCGCCCAAAAACCGCTATTTTGAGATGTTGGTCGACAAAACAGACCAAACCTACAATATAGAAACCGACACGCTGAACATGGTGAAAAGCATGAAAGTAACGCAGTCGGACGACAATAAGCATTTTTACGATTACCTCAATTACATCAATACGCAGCGCGAGTCGGCAGAGCCGTTGCGCAAGGAATACAGTGCGGCAAAAGACGAAAAGCAGAAAGACGCGCTCAAAATCAAGCTCGATAACGTAGATAAAAACGTAGTGAACTACCAAGCGGACGTACTCAAAAAGTACCCAAAATCGATGCTTGCACTCGTAATGCGTTCTACGAAAGACCCGAAAATTCCCGAGTTGAAAAAGAAAAACGGCGACGTAGATACCTTAGGTCAGTTTACTTATTACAAAAGTCACTTTTTTGACGATTTTGACTTTACGGACGACCGCCTAATCCGCACGCCGATACTCCGCCAAAAATGGACGCGCTACATTTCGCAACTCACGGTACAACACCCCGACTCTATTTCGCTCGCTTGCGACTACCTCATTGAGCGCGCAAAACCGAACCGCGAAATGTACAAATATTTTATTACCGAACTCCTCAACGAGTATGCGGGTAGCAAAATAGTGGGTTACGATGCCGTTTATGTGCATTTAGCCAAAAAATATTACTGCACTACGCCGCCTGCGGCAGATTGGGTGGACCAAGACGTACTCGAGAATATTTGTAAAGACGCGAACGCGCTCGACCCGCTTTTGTTGGGCAAAATAGCTCCGAATATCAAAATGCTCCGCATCGCCGAAGGCACAGATTGGAAACAGCAACTCGCTGCGCCCAAAGTGAGCGATACCATTTCGTTGCACAACGTGAAATCGCCTTATACCATTGTTATTTTTTGGGACACAGAATGCAGTCACTGCCAAAAATCGATGCCCGTCGTTGCCGATTTTTATGATAAATATAAAAACTTGGGCATAGAGGTTTTTGCGGTTTGTACGCGCACCTACACAGACTACGACGCTTGCTGGAAAATGATAAAAGAAAAAAATTGGACGAAGTGGCTTAACGTCGGCGACCCATATATGCAGTCGCGCTACAAGCAAGTTTATGATATAAAAACAACGCCGCAAATGTATTTACTAGACAAAGACAAGCGGATTATCATGAAAAAAATATCCGCCGAGCAGTTCGAGAAAGAAATTCCGCGCATCATTGAGATGAACGAGAAAAAGCCTAAGAAATAGTGATTAGTGTTCAGTGATTAACGATTAGTGAACAAAAAATATCCATTTTAAAATAATAGTGATTTACAAAGCACGGCAGTTATTTTCTTACGAAAATAGTTGCCGTTTTTTTGTAATTTTGCAACTTAAAAAGACGATAAAAATGATACTTTTAGACGGCAAGCACCTTTCCGAAATCATAAAAGCCGAACTCGCCGCACAGGTGCAGCAGCGCAAAGCGGACGGCTTGAAAATACCGCATTTGGCAGCCGTTTTGGTGGGCGAAAACCCTGCGAGCGAGGCATACATACGCAGCAAAACCCGCGCCTGCGAGCAAGTCGGCTACGGCTCTACGCTCCTTCGCTTGCCCGCCGCGACGACCGAAAGGGAGCTACTGCAAGTGGTAGCCGACCTCAATCAAAACCCCGAAATAGACGGTTTTATAGTGCAACTGCCGTTGCCAAAACACATCAACGAAGACCATATTATACTAGCAATAGACCCGCGCAAGGACGTGGACGGCTTTCACCCGACCAATTTTGGGCGTATGGCGCAAGGCTTGCCTGCTTTCCTGCCCGCTACGCCTTACGGCATCGTACAGATGCTCGAGCGGTACGACATACCCACTTCGGGCAAACGCTGCATTGTCGTTGGGCGAAGCAATATAGTGGGTACGCCTATCAGTTTGCTGCTCTCGCGGAAGGGCAAAGACTGCACGGTCACGCTCGCGCATAGCCGCACCCGCGACCTCGCCGAAGAAGTCCGCCGCGCCGACATCATCATCGCGGCTATCGGTATTCCGCACTTCATCACCGCCGATATGGTCGCCGACGGCGCGGTCGTGATAGATGTAGGCATCAACCGCATCGACGACCCGACGCACCCGAAAGGCAGCCGCTTAGTGGGCGATGTGGACTTCGAAAATGTGAAACACAAATGCAGCTACATCACGCCCGTCCCGGGCGGCGTAGGTCTGATGACCGTCGTGTCGCTGTTGCAAAATACAATGAAAGCGGTAGGCGCGGATTGAGAGGCGGATTAAGCAGATGTAACGAATTGAACAAAAAAAACGCGGATACAGCCAATTATTGGTTGTATCCGCGTTTTTATTGTTGTAAGCAGCTGCGCGCTCGGACGGCGGTAGTTTAGTCCGCCGAAAAATAATCGGAGTTGTTTTTGTAGAATAGGATTGGGTTTAAACCCAATCCTATTCTGAAGCCGCGTTGCCCCGTGTTTCGACGGGCTGAAGCCGCGTCGTCCCGTGTTTCATCTAAAACAAAATACCTGCAATCGTTGCCGATAAATAGCTCGCCAGCGTTCCACACAGCAAAGCGCGCATACCGAGTTGCGCGAGGTCGGCGCGACGGGACGGCGCGAGTTCGCCGATGCCGCCTACTTGTATCGCTACACTGCTGAAATTGGCGAAACCACACAACGCGAACGACACAATAGCGATTGTCTTTGGGTGTAGTTTGCCTGATGCTATCATAGGTGCGAGGTCGGCGTAAGCCACAAATTCGTTGATAACTAACTTTGTTCCCATCAATTGCCCTGCGGTGAACACGTCTTGCGAAGGTACGCCCATGATGTAAGCGAACGCCGAAAACACGCCGCCCATAATGGTTTTGAAGCTCAATGTATTCATATCGAAGCCGACAACCGACGGCGACACGCCCATACTATACAGCCCTGCGCCGATTTGTCCGATAAAAAAATCTATCATTGCGATAACCGCGATAAATCCTAATAGCATCGCTACCACGTTGATAGATACTTTCATGCCGTCGCTCGCGCCATGTGATAAAGCATCGAGAATATTGGTGTGCGGACTTGTTTTGTCTAACTCTATTACACCGCGTGTCTGCGACTCTTCGGTCTCGGGGTACACCATTTTGGCTATCACGAGTGCGGCAGGTGCCGCCATAATACTTGCCGCTAAAAGGTATTCGGCGGGTACGCCAAACGATATATAGACCGCCATTACGCCGCCTGCAATACACGCCATACTGCCCGCCATACTTGCCAAAAGTTCGCTGCGGGTCATGCCGTCCACGTAGGGTTTAATCATGATTTGCGCTTCTACCTGACCCACAAACGCACTCGCTACATTGCTTAACGCTTCTGCGCCCGACACCGGCATTATATAATA
>JAYWGJ010000372.1:0-4485 GCA_043778315.1 Saprospiraceae bacterium
AAACGTGCAGTTTGCACACCTTTATCGGTAGTGATTTTGATGCTGTAAGTACCTGCTGCCAAGTCTTTGGTATCGTAAGCGAACAAGTCTTCGCTCAAATTTTTACGTTGTGTGTTGTACACTACTACGCCGCGAGCGTCTATCACATCGTAAGCTATATTTTGGATTGTTTCGCCAAAAGTAATAGACAAATTGATAGTACCATCGGTTGGGTTAGGAAATACCGTGCTTTTAAACGAAGTAGTTACGTTGTTGGTAGCTACTATCAATTTTGGTTTGCTCGTAATCAAAGCGATAGAAGGAATAGCACCGCTTGCGAAGCCGCCGCTCCAAGTACCTGCATTTAGGGCTTGCGTAAGCTGACCGCCGTAGTTGTTGCGCGTGATAATTTCATCAACAGCCAAAAACGTACTTGCAGGAACAGAAATAGCTGCAAAATATAAGCCGTTGCTAAGTACTGCGCCGCCAGGATTACCCGTGTTTGAGTCTATCAAATCAACGGTGCGCGTATCATAATTGACGTAAGTAGAAGGAATTATGTCGCTTCCTGTACCTACTTCCAGCAGTTCGGTATCTAAATCGACCTGATCGTTTGCGTTTATGTCGTCCCATTTGTATAGGGTAATACCTACTGCATCATTCGCCCACGGCGTACCTGCATTGCGCGCCAAAGCGTATTGAATAGTCAGTGCTTTCATTGGTGCAACATAGCTTGGCGAGGTCGCAGCAGGTATGTCATAGAACACACCCCACTCAAACGCTGGGCTACTTGCAGGGCTTTGCGCACCTGTTGCTCTCGGTTCGTTATTCGTAAAATCATAACGTGCCTTAGAGAAAAGCGAGTCGGTAAGCACCAAATTACTGGTATAAGTATTATCAGATAATACTTGGTCAGTTGCGGTTTGCGTCAAATTGTATGTATAAGAATACACACCTGCGGTAGCAGGCGGCGTATAGTCGGGTACATGTCTGAAACTGATAGTATCATCTTTGGCTGCACCTGTCGTGATAATACCTACACCATGCAGACCATCATCTACGTTAGTATATAGGGCAGTTCCGGCGCTATTTCTGAAAGTTACCGTTGATTTGAGGTTGGTCTGCGCTTGCGCACCTTTATTGCTTGCCAACATCTCCCATATCACAGGGCGCACTTGACTCGCAGGCAACGCCCAGCTTTCGGGGCGCGTAGTGATGTCGATGGCTGTATTATTATTAATAATAGTGACTGCATCTTTAAGTACGATGTCGTCCACCATCCACTGATAGGCGCAGCCCACCAAGTTTGCGGGTCCTTGTCCAGTGGTAGATAAGAAGCGGAAACCAATTTTTACGTTCGCTTGATTCGCCGCAACGCTTGTAATATCTACGATTGCGGTAGTAGGATTGTTACCTGTTAAATAGCCCGACGGAGCGTTAGCACAGTAATTACCGTTGCCACCGCCGTTTTGCGGGATAGCGAAATACGTCCAAGTAGTCCCGTTGTCCCGCGACACCATTACCGCAGTAGAGTCATAATACTGTCTGTACCACTCCTGAAACTCTAATACAACAGCCGCTTTGCCTGTACAGTTGATAGTAGCCGAAGTGAGTTTGGCATCTTGATTACCACTACAAATAGCGTCCGAGTCGTACAAGGCGAAGCCGTTCGTTTTGGTGGTAGAGCGGATAGTACCGATTTTGAACTGACCAGGTAGCAAAGTATCTTTCCATACCCAGCCGCCCGCGCTCCAGCCCGTAGGCAACGCACCCGCAAAATTTTGCGTGTAAAATGTGTTTTGCGCATTTGCCGATACCGCGAAGGCAGCGCAAAGCAACACTAATCCTAAGATTTTGTACATCTTGTTCATTTTTCTAAATGATTAAAATTGTGATGAGATTAATATGACTAAAATTATAATTTATTGTACAACAAAATATATGCCTTTTTTTAATTTATCATTGAAATATTACGAAGACCGTAACAGCCGTATTTTTTATTGCGATGCAAAAATAAACAATTTTTTAATTTTCAATACGTTTTTCTATTTTCTATTTTTTTTTGTTATATTTATAATACAATAAACAATAACGGAATAATTATTGTAATGTTACTTGAAGAGCTTATGTTCCAGGTCTATTTCAGTAAAAATCGTACTTCATTAATTCAAATTTCTGTTATTTTTCGATGAATTTTAATACCAAAGTAATACACGCGGGCATCGAACCCGACCCGACTACAGGAGCGATAATGACTCCTATTTTTCAGACCTCCACTTATGTGCAACGCGCCCCAGGCGACCACGACGGCTACGAGTACGCCCGCACCCAAAACCCGACGCGCAACGCCCTGCAAAAGCAACTCGCCGCGCTCGAAAACGGCAAGCACGGCATTTGTTTCGGTAGCGGCATGGCGGCAGTAGATGCGGTGCTGAAAATGCTCCAGAGCGGCGACCAGATCATATCGACCAACGACCTTTACGGCGGCACTTATCGCATCATAACTAAGGTGTACAGTAAGTTTGGTATTCAATCTAAGTTTATAGATTTGACCGATATTGCTAGCCTCGAGGCGGCAATTACGCCAGCTACACGCTTGATTTGGATAGAAACGCCCACCAATCCGATGCTCAATATTGTGGATATTGAGGCGGTTTGTGCGGTCGCCAAAAAGCACGGTATTATGACTTGCGTGGACAATACTTTTGCGTCGCCGTACCTCCAAACGCCGCTCGATTTGGGCGCGGATTTGGTGCTGCATTCGGCTACCAAATACTTGGGCGGACACTCCGACGTGGTACACGGCGCGATAGTGACGAGCAACGACGACTACGCCGCGCAGCTCGTTTTTATGCAAAACGCGACAGGTGGCGTACCTGGTCCGCAAGACTGTTTTTTGGTTTTGCGCGGCATCAAAACGCTACATTTGCGCGTTCAGCGTGCTTGCGATAACGCACGGATTATAGCCGAATGGCTCACCAAACAAACCGCTATCGACAAGGTTTATTACCCAGGTTTTGCTACGCACCCGAATCACGAAGTAGCAAAAAAACAAATGCGCGATTTTGGCGGAATGGTTAGTTTCACACTAAAAAATGACACAACCGAAGCCGCAGTACAAGTACTAACCGCCACGCATTTATTTGCACTCGCCGAGTCGCTCGGCGGCGTAGAGTCGCTTATCGGACACCCTGCCTCTATGACGCACGGCTCTATTCCACGCGAAGAGCGGCTAAAAGTAGGCTTAACCGACTCGCTTATTCGCCTCAGCGTAGGCGTAGAAGACGTACAAGATTTGATAGCCGACCTTGCGGCAGCATTCGGTAGTTTATAATTGTAACAAAAAATTATAACAAAAAAAGTAAATGTTTAAAATTGGGCGTGATTATCGGGAACGCCGAAAAATAGTTAAAACGTAGTGAAACGTAGCTTTTAAGCTATTTTTCAAGTGTAGATAAATAATCACAAGTAATTTTATTCAGCTATTTAAAAAAATAAGCGTAATTTTGTGGCGTGAAGCGTTCGGGTAGAATGTTTCACGCCGCTTTTTTTATTTGTATTTCAAGAATAAGCAAACAGCAGATTTTTAATTTTTGTACCAATTCAACTCCAATAAAATGGCAATAATTATAACCGACGAATGTATCAATTGCGGTGCTTGCGAACCCGAATGCCCGAACAATGCGATTTATGAAGGCGGAATTGAGTGGCGTTTTGCCGAAGGCACCAATATAAAAGGCGATTTTATTTTGCACGACGGTCGCGCCGCAAACGCCGACACGGTACACGCGCCCGTGAGCGACGACTATTATTTTATCGTGCCTGATAAATGCACGGAGTGCGTCGGCTTTCACGAAGAGCCGCAATGCGCCGCCGTCTGCCCTGTCGATTGCTGCGTACCCGACCCCGACCACGAGGAAAGCAACGCAATGTTGCTGACAAAAAAAGCGTTAATGCACGTTTAGTGATATTTATTTTAATGCTATATATTTAATGATACCGCGCAATGTCTATTTCACTAGGTATCGGCGTGCCGTCGTATAAGTGCGCCAAAAGTGCATTCACCATCGCAGGCGCTAACGACGCGCCTTTTGTACCCAAACCATTGATTACCAGCATATTGTCATGTTTTGGGTGTACACCTACAAACGGACGACGGTCGCGAGTAGCCGGTCGGAACGCGGCGACGTGCGATACTATTTTGTAGGGCTGCGTATAAGCAGCAGCTAGTTTTTGCGTGAGTTCGAGGTAGCCCTCGGGCGACGGGTCGGGCGAAGATTGATTGAAGCCGTTTGTTGCACCTATCCAATACAATGCTTTATTTTCGGCAATTTTTGGATATTCAGGGTTGTTGCTCGCAGGCACAAATAATAAATCGTTTTTCACTAAATAGCCCTCAAACGGATATGCGGCATCTATTTCTACGAGCAAGGCTTCGCCGCGCGAGGGCTGCAAAGGTAGATAGTTAAAGTATGGATTTTGGGCTAACTGCCAACCTTCGCAAAA
>JAYWGJ010000373.1:0-15298 GCA_043778315.1 Saprospiraceae bacterium
GGGCTCATAACCCGAAGGTCGCAAGTTCGAGTCTTGCCCCTGCATCAAATAGTATTTATTACAATCATAGTCGCTTAAATTGGTCAAACAATTTAAGCGGCTTTTTTTGTCACAAATATTTATTGAATACCTATTTAAAATCATAAATATTTATGCCGCGCAACTCGCTCATTTACTTAGTTATAGTCGGTTTGCTCGGGCTATGTTTGTGGCTTTTGCTGCAACATGGGCAGTATTTGGAAGTGGGGAGCTATACGCCGTTGGCAAAGGTAGCGATAAAAAATGTCACAATTTGGGAAGATATAGTAGAAAATCTCCATCACCCGTTAGCTATTTTGTTGCTACAAATTATCATTATAATTTTTGTGGCGCGTATGTTAGGTTGGTTGATGGCGTATATCGGTCAGCCAACGGTTATCGGTGAAATAGCGGCTGGTATTATACTCGGCCCTTCTTTATTGGGTTGGCTTGCGCCCGATTTTTCAGCCTTCGCTTTTCCTGTCAAATCGTTGGTTAATTTACAATTTTTAAGCCATATTGGTCTGATATTGTTTATGTTTATTATTGGTATGGAATTAGACCTGCGCACCGTGCGGCGAAGTGCAAAAGATGCCGTTTTAATCAGTCACATCGGTATTATTTTTCCTTATTTTTTGGGTGTAAGTTTAGCATACTATTTATACCAAGATTTCGCACCCGCACACGTCCCGTTCCTGCATTTTTCGCTATTTATGGGTATATCGATGAGTATCACCGCGTTTCCCGTGTTAGCGCGCATCGTACAAGAGCGCGGCTTGACGCGCACACCCTTAGGCAACTTAATTATCGCTTGCGCCGCCATAGACGATGTCACAGCTTGGTGCATTTTGGCTGCTGTTATCGCCTTAGTCAAAGCGGGTTCACCGAGCGGCGCGCTGCTCACTATCGGGCTTTCGGTGGTGTATGTAGTAGCGATGCTGTGGGTATTGCGTCCATTTTTGGAGCGTGTGGCTAACCGCTATTTCTCCTTGGAAACGCTAAGTAAACCGATTATAGCCATGATATTTTTAATGCTGATGCTGTCGTCATTTATCACAGAAGTCATTGGCATTCACGCACTTATAGGCGCGTTTTTGGCTGGTGTGATTATGCCGTCGCAGGTACAGTTTCGGCATATTATTAGCAATAAAATAGAAGATGTTGCGTTAGTATTATTACTCCCTTTATTTTTTGTAGTGACAGGTTTGCGCACCGAAATCGGCTTGCTCAATACTACGCATTTGTGGCTAATGTGCGGTTTTATCATCTTAACTGCCGTCACAGGAAAGTTTGGAGCTGCGGCATTGGTAGCGCGTATTACGGGAAAAAATTGGCTCGATTCGTTTGCTATCGGCGCGCTGATGAACACACGCGGCTTGATGGAATTAGTGGTGCTTAATATCGGCTACGACCTCGGCGTTTTGTCGCCTACTATTTTTGCGATGATGGTGATTATGGCGTTAGTCACTACTTTTATGACGGGTCCAGCCTTAGATATTATCGCTTATTTTCGCAAAAAAATACGACTGCGTGAGCAAGCCGAAATGGATAAAAAAAGTTATAAAGTACTCATTTCGTTTGGTTTACCCAAAGCGGGTGCGCGTATTTTGCAGTTGATACACGAGTTGCGGCTCACCGATGGTGAGCAAACGCAGTTTCACGCGTTGCACCTCACGCCCTCTGCCGATATTTCGATGAAAGACGCAGAATTATTTGAGAAAAAAGGCTTCGCGCCGATATTGGCGACAGCAAAAACAAACAGAATAGCACTACAAACCTACTATCGTCCGACCAATAATTTGAACACCGAAATCATCAGATTTGCGAACGCGAACGCTTATGATTTGATGTTTGTGGGTAGCTCGCGACCCTTGTTTTCTAATAGCGAAACGGGCGGCGCGGTGCAAGAATTTATAGAAGCAGTGCAATGTCCCGTTGGCATTTTGATTGATAAAAACTTTGATGCGATACAACGTATCCTATTGATAATCAATGTAAAGGAAGATATTTTATTAGTAGAATACCTTAATAATTTTATTAAAAAAGAAGGCGCAAATCTGATTGTTTTTGACCCGAATAGTTGGCTTAACGCCGACGAAAATCCACAAATTAGCCGCCTCGAACTGCCCGACGACAGCCTCACTAGTTTACAAATAGCCGACTACGACCTCTTGCTCACGAGCCGCGAAGGTTGGGAAGGCATCAAGGCACAACATCAAACCCGCGTAGCTGGCTCGAACACCTCTATATTAATTATTAGAAAATGAAAAAAATAAATTAATTTTACATCGAGTAACAGCAATAAATGTATTGAAATTATAAAAAATAAAATATGATATTTTCCATGACAGGGTACGGACGTGCCGCCTTGCAGTACGACGACAAAACCGTTGTGGTGGAGTTGCGCGCCGTGAATAGCAAGCAGTTAGACCTCAAAATAAAGCTGCCGAACCGCTACAAAAATCGCGAAATGGATTTGCGCCGCATGGTCGGCGACCGCCTCGAGCGCGGCAGAATAGAGATGAGTTTGGAGCTAAACAACCCGAACACGAGCGAACAACACGCCATCAATCACGACCTATTTGCGGTGTATGTGAACGAACTCAACAGTCTTTGCATACAGCACAAAATACCGCAGCAGGAACTGCTCCGCAGCGTACTGATGATGCCAAATATTTTTGAGGCGAGCAGCGAAAACGCGGACGATGAAGAGTGGAACGCCGTAATGCAAGGCGGCGTAGAAGCGGCGTTAGTCGCTTTCAATCAGTTCAGACAAGACGAAGGTGCGGTTTTATTGCAAGATTTTCATTTGCGTAATAACTTGCTAATCAATTATTTAGATGCGATAGCACCGCTCGAACCCGAACGTATAGTGAAGCTACGCACGCGCTTAGAAACGAACCTACAAAACTGGCTCGGCGGCACAGGCAAATTGGACGAAAATCGCTTGGAGCAAGAGCTAATTTTTTATATCGAAAAAATAGATATTACCGAAGAAAAAACGCGCCTGCGCCAACATTGCGCCTATTTCACACAAGAACTCAACGACCTCAACTCTACCTCAAAAGGTAGAAAACTAAACTTCATTACGCAAGAAATGGGACGCGAAATAAACACGATTGGCTCGAAAGCGAATCACGCCGAAATGCAGCGTTATGTGGTGATGATGAAAGACGAACTCGAGAAAATAAAGGAACAGATTAATAATATTTTATAATAATATTCTTTTAATATAACTATGTAAATAATTGATTATCATTATATTATAATAATAAAATCATGCAAAAACTATTTTCCTTACTACTTTTTTCCTTATCTGCTATTTGCGCTACGGCTCAGGTGGATTTTGGCGAATTTCAGTTCGAAAAAGGCTATGTAGTGACCAATAAAGGCGACACGCTACGCGGCAAAATCAAGTACGCCCGTGCCTACGAACTCTCGCAACGCTGCACGTTCATCAAAGACGGCGACGAGACGAACGAACATATCCGCTATCAACCATTCACTATCAAGACTTTTTGTGTCAAAAACGAAATATACGAGTCCAAAATATACGACTATTCGCCCGACCGCCCCGACGGTTTCGGCGTGTTTATGCACCGCATAGAAAACGGAGAGTGCAAAATGTACGAGTATTGGAACTCCGATAAAGAGCGCGGATTTACGCAAGTTTTCTTAGAAAAAAAAGGTAAAATGATGGAAGAAGTCGGCTTTTTTATGTTTAAAAAACAAATGATGAGTTATTTTTCCGATTATCCGCAGCTACAAGCCAAAATAGGCAGAAACGCCTTCAAACGCTCCGAAGTACAGCGTATTGTACAAGAATACAACAGTTTTAAAGCACGAAAAGTGTAGTTTTAAAAGCTTTTAGCTTAAAGTTTTTAGTTTTCAGCTTATCGCTTACAGTTTTTTGCCCTCCCGCACATCAGTTTATCGCTTACAGTTCACAGTTTTTAGTCTTTATCCCTCGCGAGCATCAGTTTATCGCTTACAGTTCACAGTTTTTAGTAAAAATATCCCTCGCGAGCATCAGTTTATCGCTTACAGTTCACAGTTTTTAGTAAAAATATCCCTCGCGAGCATCAGTTTATCGCTTACAGTTCACAGCTTACAGCTTTTTTCAATATGCGTATTGGTTTATTTTTTGGGTCGTTCAACCCCGTTCACGTTGGTCATTTAATTATTGCCAATTACATGGCGGAACACACCGATTTGGAGCAAATTTGGCTCGTGCTGTCGCCGCACAACCCGCTAAAAGCGAAAGCGACACTCGCCCGCGACCGCGACCGTCTCAATATGTTGCAGCTCGCCACCGAAGGCAACCGCAAATTAAAACCGTCGAGTATCGAACTAAAACTACCGCAACCCTCGTACACTATACATACGCTTGCACACTTGCACGAGCAATTTCCACAGCATGAGTTCGCACTGATTATGGGAACAGATAATTTGGCAAACTTCCACAAATGGAAAAATTACGAGCAGATATTGGCAAATCACACCTTATATATATACACCCGACCCGACTACGAGGCAGGCGAACTCGCCACACACCCGAACGTAATTTTGCTCACAGGCGTACCAATGATGGAAATATCTGCCACTTTTATTCGCGAAAGCATAGAAAAAGGCAAATCTATACAGTATTTAGTTCCCGAAAAGGTGAAATCTTATATAGAAGAAGCCGCTTTGTATAAAAAAACTATTAAAACATCAAAAAAAGACGACTAATGTCTAAAAATACCCCCAAAAATTTTATTTTTACTAAATTTTTGCTTTGCGCAATACTTTTATTGCTCCAATATCCGCTTTTTGCCGATAATTTTGATTTTAATCCAAATGTAGCGAAAGCATATCGCGCCGCGTTGTCGCTTCGTTTAGACGAAGCGAAAACACTCACAAACACCGAACATCGCGCTAATCGCAACAATCTCGCTGCCGATTTTATAGATAATTATGTCGATTTTTTTAGAATTTTTGTAGGCGAAAACAAAGCCGATTTTGATAGGCTTGCCGCCAACAAAGATTATAGACTCGAGCGTATAGAGTCGCTCGGCGACCCCGCGTCACCTTATTTTTTATACACACAGGCGCAAATTCGTTTGCAGTGGGCTATCGCCCGCATCAAATTTGAGGAGTACGTCAGTGCTGCCCTCGACATCAAAAAAGCGGCTGCTTTATTAGAAAAAAACCAAAAAAAATTCCCCGATTTCATGCCGAACAAGGCTTCGCTCGGTGTGCTGCACGCCGCGCTCGGCACTATCCCCGACAACTACAAATGGGCTGCCGACCTTGCAGGCATGAGCGGCTCGGTAGAGCAGGGCAGACGCGAGGTAGAGGAAGTGGTGCGTTATGCCAAAAAAAATGATTTTTTATTCGAGGACGAAGTACTCGTGATGTACTCTTTTTTGCTCTTGCACGTTGGCAATCAGCAGGAGGAGGCGTGGAAATCCATTAAGTCAGCGAAGCTCAATACCACACAAAATCCGCTCGCCTGTTTTGTGCAAGCAAACGTCGCGCTCAATACAGGTCATACCGACGACGCAATAAAAATACTAGAAAAACGACCCAAATCAGCCGATTTTCTGCCGTTTCATTACCTAGATTATATGCTCGGATTTGCCAAACTCTGCAAAGGCGACGCTGATGCCAAAGTATTTTTGGCAAGCTATGTAAGCAACTTTAAGGGCATCACTTACATCAAAGATTGCTACGAAAAACTAGCGTGGGAGTCGTTGCTCAACGGCAACACCAACGAATACCGAACCTATATGTTGCTTTGTCGCAAACAAGGAAAAGCGGTAGCCGAAGCGGACAAAAAAGCGCAGCGCGATGCCGAAACAGGCATCATGCCGAACATTATCTTGCTTCGCGCAAGGTTGTATTTTGATGGTGGATTTTATACGAAAGCAAAAACTTATTTGGAGCAATTTCCTAGCAAAACCTTCGTCACACCAAGCGACAAACTCGAATATCACTACCGCTTAGGGCGAATATGTGACAAAAGTGGCGACTTACTCACCGCTATTCAGTACTTCAAAACGACAGTGCAAGACGGCAGAACGCTACCTTATTATTACGCTTGCAACGCCGCTTTGCAACTCGGTTTAGTGTTCGAAAAACAAAAAAACTACATCGAATCGCGCAGCAACTACAACCTTTGCCTAAGCCTTTCGCCAAAAGAATACAAGGAGAGCCTACACCAAAAGGCAAAAGCAGGTTTGAGTAGAATAAAAGGAAAATAGGTATTTTTTTGTTGTTTTTTGTTGTTTAGATGTTCAAAAAGTTCATCAGCGAGTCGTAACGCTCTTTGAGCGTATCTACATAATCCGACTCCGTAAACGACGCTTTCACCACATATCCGAACCGCTCGTAAGCGTTTACTACGCGCTCTATTTTTTTGCTATCGAGCTTCAAAGTGAGTTCGAGGAGTGTGGAATCGTTGCGCGAAGTGATGTAGCTGCTCAAAACGTGTACGTTTTCCGCTTCCGTTACTCGCGCAATTGTACTGAGCGAATAGTCGTTTTTGTGCATTTCCAACACCACAATACTCCCCGTTTCGGTCAGCGAGCCGCTTTCGGCGAAGTACGCCAATAAGCTATCCAAAGCAATAGTTCCCACAAAAATCTCTTCGCTATCCACAACGGGCAGCGCGGTCAATTTTTTGTTCACTATCATTTTAACTACTTCATATATGTGGTCGTTTTCGTGTACAAAATGAAGCGGCAACACCAAATCTAAGGCGTTCAGCTCTGCCGAAGTAGTAGTTGCGTTGAGTATGTCCTCTTCCGAAATCACGCCCACCAACTTACCTTTTTGTACAATCGGCAAATGCGTGAGGTGCAAGTCGTGCATCCATTGCAGCGCGCGCGCCGCCGTGTCACTCGCCTTCAAAGGCGGTATATGATTAGAAATTAAATCTCGTGCTAACATTGTTTTTGTTTTTTATGGTGCTTCTTGTAGCGTATTTTATTGCAATTATTTAATACTAAAAAGGGGCAGGCGACTTCTATTTTTTAGGCATAATTCTTAACTGTACTATCTATTAATGCCTCGATTTCGTCCCAAACAATTTCGCGCTCATTTATTATTTCTAAGTTTTGAGAATAAATAGTGGTACTCCATCTTTGCAGCTTATCTAATTTCAAGTTAGGATTGTTAAAGAAACAAAATTTTAGTTTGTTCGTCGAGAGAACCAATGAAACAATGAGGTTTCCTTCTTTATGCCACATAATTTGCTTCCATTTGTCAGTAGGCTGCAGAATAGGAAACCTCGCTTTAAGTAGTTCCTCAAATTTTGCTTGTACGTCTGTTCTAAAAGCTGTGTCGGTAAGGTTCATTTTTTAGGTTTATTTTACTTTAAGCGGTTATTTATTAAATTGGCATAAAAGTTACATTATTTACAAAAAAATATTTTATTGTATAACGAAAAAGCAAAGAAATTGTTATATTTGTTAGGATACTATTTTTGTGACATAGAACGATGTCCATTATCCCATTTCTACTTTGCAAATATATCGTTTTGACGCTAATATTTTTATAAATGTACAAAAGCAGACGTAATATTTAATTTACACAAAAACATAATATTTTATTTTACTATGTAAATAGTTGTAAATAAGCATTTTAGTTACTTTACTATAATATAATAATCTAATTTAGTTGTGCTTTTATTTTGTACTATTTTTATTCCTAATAGCTTTATCTACGTTTATTTCTAAAAAAAAGTTGTAGCAACTCCCTGCTTTCCGCTTCCATTATGCCGTAGGCGATGTTTGTTTTTGGGTGTAAAATAGTGCTGCTTACGCGCAAATAACCTTGTTTTTCGTCGGCTGCGCCGTAAACTAATTTGCCTAATTGCGCCCAGTGCAGCGCGCCGCCACACATCACGCACGGCTCGAGCGTCACGAAAAGCGCACATTCGTTCAGGTATTTAGTACCCAAAAAATCGGCGGCGGCGGTAAGCGCGAGTATTTCCGCGTGAGCGGTTACGTCATTAAGGCACTCGGTGCGGTTGTGCGCTCGTGCGATAATTCGGTTTTGCCAAACGACGACCGCGCCCACAGGCACTTCGTCGGCATCAAAAGCGAGCCGCGCCTCTTTCAAGGCTTCGCGCATAAAATGGGTGTCGTCAAAAATAGAAAACATTTTTTAATCTGCTGTTTATTTAGCTGAAATAAATTAGGCGTGATTATTTATCTACACTCAAAAAATAGATTAAACCTACGCAAATGCTACGTTTTAACTATTTTTTTTCGTTCCCGATAATCACTCCTAATTTAAAACATAGATTCATCGTAAAAAAAAGGAATTTTATCCATTTTTCTGTTTAATGTATAAAGGTAATAGTAACTTTGTGGATTGAAAATTTTAAGCCAATAAAAATGAAAAAAATATTATTTTTGTTTGTGTGCGCCATAAGCGCGACGACCATAGCAGCAATCACTGCCACAACCGCAACCGCGCAAGGCGACATCGACGCGGCGGGCATTCGTGCGCTCCAAACCAAAACGCTTGAGGAGTGCGTGCAGTACGCCGCCGACCACAATATCCAATTGAAACAAGCGAACCTGAGTTTGCGACAAGCAGACTTGCAAGCATGGTCGGCGCGCTCGGCGGTGCTGCCTACTGCGAGCGGTACGTTTCAGCCCGCCGTGAACTTCGGGCGGTCGGTCGACCCGACGACCAACACTTTTGCGTCGCAAACCATCTTTTCCAATCAGTACAGCGTTAGCGCAGGCGCGACGCTTTACGCAGGCGGCACGATAAAAAACAGCATTATACAAAGCAGCGTCGATGTATTAGCTGCCAAAGCCGACCAAGCAAACAGCCTCAATACGCTCGCGCTCAACGTAGCGACCGTTTATTTGCAAGTGTTATTGACAGAGGAAAACCTAAAAATAACCAACGAACGCTTGGCGCAAACGACGCGACAGCTCAGCAATATCAACAAATTGATAGCGTCGGGCAGTTTGCCCGCAGGCAATAAACTAGACGTAGAGGCGCAGCAAGCAAGAGACGAGCAAAGCATCGTACAAGCGGAAAACGCCATTGCGTTAGCGTATCTAAACCTAAAAACCCTGATGAATTATCCGCCGAACGAGCCGCTAAAAGTGGTGCAACCTGACATCAATATACCGACCGAAAACATCGACAATATAACGGTAGAAGGCTTGTACAAAACCGCGCTCGATAAGCAGCCGCAGGTGCAAGCCGCCGAGCTACGCCGCAAATCGGCAGAAATAGCCGTCGCCGTAGCGAAAGGACGCAGCCTGCCGACGGTGCAAGCCTTCGGTTCGCTCCGCACCAATTACTCGAGCCTCGCGAAGCAGGTAAAAGATTTTGGTACACAAAACACTTATTTTGGTGATGTGAATTTTGGTGGTACAACCTTTCCGTTAGTGGTGACGCAGCCGAGACCGAACTTAGAAAATACGCCTTATTTCAAGCAAATAGACGAAAATTTTAGTCAAGCGGTCGGTGTGAGCGTAAACGTACCTATTTATCAGGCGAACCAAACGCGGATTGGCGTAGAACGCGCCAAATTATTAGTAGAAAATACAGATTTGCAAGCCGAACAGGTGCGCCGACAACTCAATAACGACATCGCGACGGCACTCACGAATGCGAAAGCCGCGCAGCGCACTTATTTGGCTGCCGAAAAAACAGAAAAAGCCTTGTCGCTCGCATTCGCGAATGCAGAAAAACGCTTCGCGGCGGGTATGTCCAATTCGTTCGAACTCACTACGACGCGCAGCAACCTCGATGCCGCAAAAGTGAATGTGCTAACCGCCAAATACGACTATTTGTTTCGCGTAAAAGTATTGGATTTTTACAAAGGCATTGCTATCAAATTATAATTATAATTTTTTAGACTTTTCACATCTCTTGCCGCGTATGTATTGCGTAGCAAGAGATTTTTTTGTTTTATCAAAAATAAAAAAAATAAAACCTTTGCAGCCTCGAGCAACGTTATATGTAAATTTTTCGTTTATTTAAAATGATTATATGTGAAATGCTTACAAAATAAGTTGCTATATTATTATTTGTCTTTTGAGCCAAAACTGCGTTAGATTATCCTTACAATGCGCCGCATTGAGCGTCAAATCTGCCTTGTTTTGGCACAAAATCCTACCTAATAATTTATAGCACCTTATTTTCTCTTCATTCCTTCAAAAGAATTGTTTAATTTTGTATTTTTATAATTCAAAAACCAAACAAAATGATAGTGAATAATCTAAACCCCGAAGTAACTACTTTTTTGGACGAACTAAATCATTCTTTAAGACCTGAAATTGAGGCGTTGCGAATTTGTATTTTATCGGCAAACGAAAACTTAACCGAAAACATAAAGTGGAACGCACCAAATTATTGTTTTGAGAACGAGGACAGAATCACCATGCGCATACAACCGCCAACAACAAAAAAAATTCAAATTATTTTTCATCGAGGCGCAAAGAAACAGGCACAACCCAAAGATAAATTAATTGACGTAAATACTATATTTCTGATATGGAAAGAAAATGATAGAGCCATTGCGACATTCAAAAATTGGCAAGACATTGAAAACGGGAAAGCGGAGCTGGTAAATATCATTAAAGCGTGGATAATCGCTACCAATTTTTAAAAAAATATTTCTAAAATAATTCGAAACAAATAATAAAAATTCGCATAAAAATGAAAAAACAAAACCTACTACTCACCTTTATTATATGGTTTGGGCTGCTTGCGGCTGCCGCTTACGCGCAACCCCGTTTTTTGAGTACCAACCTCAAAGGCAACCCCGATACGCTAACGCTTTTTCGCAATGGCTCGTACAACACCTTGCAAATACAGGCAACGAATAGCTACGCCGACGGCAACCGAGCATTTAGTTTTTTGCGCGGCGACGACGCTAATAGTTTTACGCCCGTAGTACAAAAAGATACGGCGTGGCAATCGGTGTTTCCGAACAAAACGCTGGCGAGTTACAACCAAGTGATTATGCCAAATTTCAACGTCGCTTGCGCGGCAAAAACGATGGTTGCGGGTTACGCGAGTAAGTTCCCTGCGGTCACGGCGGGTAGTTATTACACCGTAAATGTACGCGAGCAACCCGCTACGCCCGCCTACGGGCTGCCGTTTGCGGTACTAGAAACGGCTTTTAAACCGACCAAAATCGATACTATAAAAGTAAAAAGTAAGTGCATTGCAGCTAATAATCCTATCAAATTTACGCTATATACCGTTGGTACGCCGAACGCTGCCGAGCGGTTTTACTTTGGCTATACCACCAATTTGTATGGCACGGTGAACATTGCAGAAATGACTATAAGCGGCGACTCTGCCACTTATACAATCCCGGCTAATACCTTAGTACCGTCAGATAGAATTAGATATTTCGCGTTTTCTTCTACACAGAGCGCGGCAACCATAAATAGCGATAATTACGATATTTTATCGTTACAAATGTTCCATAATAGGCTGCAAAGCGGCAATGTATTAGATACACGCGGCTTTACACTTAATATCACGGGACAAATACCAGGCATAAACATCACAGTACGCGCACCTGCGTTTCCGTTGGTAGGTACGGTGTGCGGTAACGTACCCGTCCCGCGCATTATATTGGAGGCGACGGGCGCAAGCGGCGTAACTACCTACGCTTGGGAGGGTGCGAACGGCAATATTGCGGCGTTAGCACGCGATACTATCACCGCACCGACGGCAGCGAGTAACGGCATATATACAGTTACCGCATCAACGAGTAGTACAGGCTGCACGGCAAGCACTACCATATTGGTAAACCTCACTTTCAACCCTACACTTACCGTAGGTACGTCGGGCATACCGCCGTCGCAGTGCGGTGCTTACGGTTTAGGGTTTGCGACGGTGACTGGCGGCACAAGTCCATATACTTACGAGTGGCGAACGCCAACTACGAACACGAATGCCGAGTCTTTTATCGTTGGGACTAACCCAAATATATTAGGTATGCAAAACCAGATATATAACGTGAAGGCTACCGACGCAGCAGGCTGTACTGCCACGAATACGATACAAGTTCCACCAAACCTCAACCTAAATATACCAAAAATAGCCATCGATACGCTCCGACACGTTTACGGTTGTGCGCCTGGAAAGCTCTGTTTGAAGATAACGGGCGGTCAGGCAGGCGTTGGATTTCCGTTCTTTGATTGGAGTCACAATATTAACTTACACACGGCTTGCGTAGGCGCGCTCACGGCAGGCGATTACACGGTCACGGTGACCGATGCGGCGGGTTGTAAGGCAATAGAGACGTTTACGATAGAGGCAAAACAACCGCTCGCGCTCACTATGTTGCAACAAGTAGCTTGTGCCGCAAGCGGACTCGATAAAGGCAAGGCGAAAGTAGTGGTTGTAGGCGGCAGGCTGCCCTATACCTACAAATGGGCGCACAATATCACGTCCGTAAAAGACACTTTGATAAACGTACGATACGGAAATTGCTATACGGTCACCGTTACAGACAGTAAAAAATGTACTGCTACCGCCTCGGTTTGCATAGATAGCGTCATCAATATCACTACTACGGCGGTAGGCGCGCCTACTTGTTTTGGCGGCAGCAATGGCAAAGCCTACGTCTCTGTTATTGGCGCAAAGCCTTACTTTGGCTTCAGGTATCAATGGAGTACGGTGACTTCGGATACCGCAAGAACGCTCTCATCTGGCATATATACCGTCACGGTCACGTCTGTGGGGGCGGCAGGTGTGAATGGCAACGCCTGTACCGCTACTGCTACGGTGGCGGTTGCCAATAGTGCTAATATATTTGGCATTACGCTGCAAACAACCCCTACTTCACTCGCTTGCTCGGGCGATAATAACGGTAAAATACGGGTTATTAACTCTGTAAACGACGTTCCTATCAAATACGTTTGGGCTATCAATACAGCAGCCAATAATCAGAGCTTTAATGGCGCGGCGATAGATAATGTACGCGGTGGAATGACTTATTTAGTTACTGTTACGGGTGCGAACGGTTGCGTTGCTACCAATTCAGCCATTATTACACAACCTACGGTTGACGTTACGCCGTCTGTACTCGCCCAAAGTGTGCGCTGTAAGGGCGAAAATAACGGCAGTATCAATCTTGTACTAGCAGGAGCTGCCAGTACTTACACCTTTCGGTGGATTGACGGCGGCGTACCGCAAGCTCCGAGCGGCAGTGAGACCCGAACAGGACTTTCACCCGCTCAATATGGCGTTATAGTCACCGATAATGCGACGGGTTGCGTGGGTTTTGGCGGCGCGACCATCACAGAGCCCACCTCGCTCCTCAGCGCATCGGTCGTACCTGCCAGTATCACAAACGTAGTTTGCTTTGGCGGTAATGATGGCAAGGCTTGTGTGAGTGCGCAAGGTGGTGTGAACAAATACAATTATCGTTGGAACACCAGCATACCGCGTATTACGGCGTGCGTGACCGATTTTGAGATTGGTAGTTATATTGTCACCGTCACGGATACCGTTGGCTGCTCGCGTACCGCCTCTGTCACGATTACAGGACCTAATCAGCCGATTGATGTCAGTCTTAGCATCATAAATAAGGTGTGTGGCGGCATCGCAAACGGTAAAATATTGGCGACAGCCACGCAAGGCACTACACCATACACCTATTTATGGGAAGATGGTCAGGCTACTAATCCCGCAATTAACCTTGCAGCAATTACACATTTCGTTACCATCACCGATAGTAAGGGTTGTACGGCGAGCGCAGGCATTACTATCCCGTCGGTCGCCGTTGATTTGACCGTTCAGGACGAAACTATCCTACAAGGTAGCAATTTGTTCGCGCCAGTAAGCACTACTACGCTCGACCCGTACACTGTATTATGGTCACCTGCGGCAACAGTCAATCCGCCCTCCGACCTTGTTCCTACACTCTCGCCTATCACTACCACAACCTACACTATCAGTATCAGTAAAGACGGTTGTACGCTCGATAAGACCCTTACTATCACCGTAACTCAAAAAGATGGCATCTTTGTACCGACTGCCTTCGCCCCAGGCGGCAATGGACCCGATGAAAATAACTATTTCAAACCTATTGTGACGGGTGGCGTGCAGCTAACCGCTTTTAAAGTGTTCAATCGGTGGGGTCAAGTAGTATATGATGATGCTAACGGAATAGGTTGGGACGGTAGCTTCGGCGGGGCAGCGCAACCTACGGGCGGTTACGTCTATGTATTAGAATATGTTAATCAAAGCGGTAAAAAAGATATGCTAAACGGGAATATGGTGCTGATGAGATGATTTTTAGTGAATAGTTTATAGTGAACAGTGAACAGTTTTTGCTTTTCACTCTAAACTATAAGCAATAAGCAATAAACTTTTGGGAGCATTTGCCTTAGTTTTTTCTTTATACTTTAAGCTATAAGCTTTAAGCTGTAAACTTTTGAGAGCAATTTTTTGAATTTTGTACTTTTGCTGTAAGCTATAAGCTATAAACTCTAAACTTTTGGGAGCGATTTCTTGAATTTTGTAATTTTATTCGCCAATATCATAGTCACAGTCGCCAATATATACTTTGCAGTCGTCAATATCATAGTTGCAATTGGCAATATCATAGTTGCAGTCGCCAATATCATAGTTGCAGTCGTCAATATCATAGTCACAGTCGCCAATATCATAGTTACAGTCGCCAATATATACATCATAGTTGGCAATATGATAGTTGCAGTCGCCAATATATACATCATAGTTGGCAATATATAAGTTGCGACAAGCAAAATATCTTTTTTAGTTTACAATATATACATCGTAGTTGCCAATATATATGTTTTCACTTTTATATATGCTTTATATAAATGTGTAAAGATGCAACGGACAATATATTAATTATAAGTAGCAGAATATTAATTGCGATTAGCAAAATATCTTTTTTACATTACCATATCATAGTTCTGCATGGCAATATATACATTCGGGTAGGCAGAATATACTTTTTCAATATCAATATCATAGTTGCAGTCGCCAATATCATAGTTGTAGTCGCCAATATCATAGTTGTAGTCGCCAATATCATAGTCACAGTCGCCAATATATATTTTTTAGTTTACAATATATACATCGTGGTTAGCAATATCATACTTGCAGTTGGTAAAATATCTTTTTTAGTTTTTAGTTTATTGCTTCTAGTTTCCAGTTTTAACACTCGCAAACATCGTTTATTGCTTACAGCTTACGGTTTATAGTAAAAAAATTATAGTTTTGACACTCGTAAACATCGTTTATTGCTTACAGCTTACGGTTTATA
>JAYWGJ010000374.1:0-15287 GCA_043778315.1 Saprospiraceae bacterium
CTGCTCGCGGCTAGAGGCACGAGCGCCTCAGACAGCGGCATGTTGTTGTGCAGCTTGGGCGCGTCGTCATCGATCACCACCACATTGGTCAACAGTGGAATCAAGTGCGGCGGCGTCGACGTCGGCTTGAACGCCGCCACGACCGACGCCACAGGCGGCGACGGCTTGAGCACAGTGACCGCGGACACCACGGGCGGCGTCGGTTTCAGCACAGAGACCGCGCTGACCACGGGCGGCGTCGGCTTGAGCGCTGTCGCGACGGCGAGCGGCGCCGACTTGTTTGGCGTCTTGGCCTTGCTGGTCGCCTTCTTGGCGGCGGCGGCGGCGTCGACGGCGGCCGCGTCGCCAGCGGAGCCTGAGCCGGACGGCCTCTTGCGCTGCGGTAGCGCGGATTCGGACGCCACGCGCTTAAAGACCTGTGCCGGCTCTGGCACGAGCTCTTGCGACGCCTTTGGCTTCCACGTGATCTTCTTCTGCGACGTCGACGACGACGACGATGACGGCGGCGGCGGCGGCGGCGGCGGCGCGGCAGGTTCTGCAGCTACTGGCGCGGGTGCGGCTTTCGGTATTTTTACTAATAATAATGGTGGCGGTACGCTTACACAAGTTAATATTACGCTCCCGAGCATCTCAACGGGCGGTACTACCGCAGGTATAGGCGGTAACGGCGGTGCGGCGGGTACAGGTGGTGTAGCCGCAGGTTGCGGCGGCAGCAATGGTCAGCAAAATCAAGGCGGTAAAGGCGGCGACGGTACAGCAGGCGGCAAAGGTGGTAACGGCGGTACAGGTACAGCAGGACTAGTCGCCGCTACGCGCAATAACGGCACGGGTACTGCGCCTACTTACACCGCTTTCGCGCTAACTACGCAACCACAAATCAACTGGGACGGCAAAAGCTGCACCAACGTACCTACCAGCATTACAGCTATATCGGGCGCAACAGCGTTCACCTCTACGGGTGGTACTTATACCTCACCTAATATGACATTTACAGCTTTGGGTAAAAAAGATGTCGTTTTGAGCGGCGCGAATACCTACGCAGGTTTTGTGGATATGGTGACTTCCGCGCCTGCCGTAGATTACACGGCAAGTGTACCCTTCAATGTGGCGGATAACGTATTCAGAGTTTGCGAGGGCAGCAGCCTTACTTTCAATTCTAATATCCCGATAGACAATTCTATTACCAATTACAAATGGGATTTTGATGCCGCTTCGGGCGTTGCCGATGTAAATAGCACTACTGCGAATACTACAACCGCAACGTTTAATACCGCAGGCTCTTCTTATATTCTATCACACAGCGTAACAACAGCTTGCTGCGGCGAAGTCACACAGAAAAGTTATATTATTCGGGTAGAACCGAAACCTAATCCAGTGGTATCAACCACGACCAGTATTTGCAACGGCGATGCGGCGGCATTGAGCTTAAGCCCAATAACAGCAGGCTCTACCTACGCATGGAGTACCGCGCAAACGTCCACGAATATTAGCGTAAGCCCAACTACCACAACGAGTTATACAGTAATCGAGACCACACAATACGGTTGTACTCGTACCGCAGCAGCAGTTGCGGTAACGGTACTCAATAAGCCTACGGCAGCTACTGCCACAGGTCTGAAACTACTATGTGAAGGTGACGCTACCACACTTGCGCTTGCCGCAACGAATAGCACGGGTTTTGATTGGACGCGCACAGGTCCCGTTGGTCCAGCGACGAGCGGGTCGGGTACAAGTATCGCTACGGGCGTTATTGCCTTGGAAGGCGACTACGATTATACCATCACACCCAAAAATGTGTCGGGTGCAACGACGTGTTTCGGCACGCCTATTGCCGTAAAGGTGATAGTCCAAAAAGCGCCTATCGTTACCGCTTTGGGCGATATGTGCGTAGGTACGTCGGTGCTTACTTCGGGCGGTGCGCGTGATTATAGCTTATTCAACTCAACTGGCTTGACGCAACTGTCGCCCGCAACTGGCTTCGCGCCAACCGTAAGTGGTACGATTGTAGCTGGTGCTAATAATTTCCAATTGCAGGGCAAATCGGCGGCAGGCTGTTTGAGCCTCAAAACACCGATTGTGATTACGGGGCGCGCGATACCTGCGGTTAGTACCTCGGCAACCGTAAACTGTCCTACTGCGGCAGTTTCGGTCACTAATACCGCGTCGGGTACAGGCACGAACACATTTGCAGTGACAAGCCTTACGCCCACAGGCACGCTGCCTGCGAGCAACGCGACGGGTTCGTTTACGTTGCCTGTCGGCTCAACGGCGGCTACCTTCCAAATCACGAGTCAGTACGGCTGCGTTTCTACCGCACAAGCCATTGGTTTTGGTTGCGCGTTGCCTATCGAGTTGCTGTTTTTTACGGGTAAAATAGAAGGCGTAGCCAATCATTTATATTGGCAAACTGCCAACGAAGACAACTCAGCTTGGCACGTTGTAGAGCGGTCGCTGGACGGCGCAAATGATTGGAGCGAAGTAGGTCGCCGTCGCGGTGCAGGCACCAGCAGCATAGCACACGACTACGATTTATTGGACGAAAAACCGCTTATCAAATCTTATTATCGCTTGCGCAATATAGACTACGATGGCTTGTCGCAACTCTCCAATATCATAGTTTTGGAGCGCAAACGCGGCGGTTTCGGTTTCAACTCGGTTTATCCGATACCTACTAACGACGGCGTGACCGTGAATTACGAAACCGAAAACGAAGGCAAAATCACCTTCCGCATCGTAGATGTATTAGGTCGCGTATTGCAAACGCAAACAGAAACTGCGATTAAAGGCTTGAATTTTGCGACCATAGACCTCTCCGAATATTCGAGCGGCAACTATTTGTTGCTGATGGACAACGGCACGAGTCGTCAAGTAACGAAATTGGTGAAAGCCAAATAGTTTTTTGCTAATATTCAGCTTTTTTTGAAGTGTACAATTCGTATCTGATGCGGATTGTACACTTTTTTTGTTTTTTTTTTAATTTGGAATTATATGTTAATTAGCTAAAATAAACATATTATAAATATTTATTTTTATAATAATTTGATTGTTAATTATTTAAGTATTTTTAATTATTACAATTTCAACAAGTAGCCAACAAGTATATAATTCCGAAAATTAATAGTGACTATCTATCTATCATTAAAACACATAGATTAAACTGTAACTTGTTACATTGGATACTAGTTTAATTCTAAAATAAGATATTTTTTTTGCATTTTTAAATTTTTATTCCTAACTTTGCATTTCAAAGTACTTTTATAAATAAATATTCTATTAAAATACAACAAATAAAATGAGTCAAGAAGAACAACTAGCCGCCTTAGGCGATATACGAAACATGATGCAGCGTTCTGCTAAGTTTCTGTCGCTCAGTGGTTTAAGTGGTATTTCAGCAGGTATTTGTGCCTTAATAGGTGCGGCAGCTGTGCCGTATCGATTTGGTATAAATATGTTTGAAAACATCAGCGATATGCCTATTTTGTATGCTTCGCAAAACAGAACGACCGATATTTTATTCTTTTTGATAGATGCCGCTTGTGTTTTATTTTTCGCCTTAGCGTTCGGCTCATTTTTCACTTGGCGGCGCGCCCGCAAAAACGGTTGGCGCGCATTCGACCATACAAGCATCATTTTAGTTATCAATATCATGGTGCCGTTGAGTGTTGGCGGCTTATTTTGCTTGATGCTTTTGTATCACGGCGTAGTTGGTTTGGTCGCGCCTGCGATGCTTATTTTTTATGGTATGACCTTGTATAATGCAGGCAAATTCACGCATGAAGACGTGCGGTATTTAGGAATATGCGAAATGATTTTGGGACTGATAGCGAGCGTATATATTGGTTATGGATTATTTTTTTGGGCAATAGGTTTTGGTGTATTACACATTATATATGGCGTGTTACTTTGGTATAAATACGAACGTAATTAATTATAATAAAATATATATTTAATTGATTTACAATATTTTACACTATAATTTTATATTAGAATTATATAATAATAATAATTTGAAACACCTAAGTACACAGCTCAATAAAGCGTTCGATAGTCGGGTTCGACTTGGCTTCATGTCTATTTTAATCGCCAATAACGAGGTCGATTTTAGTAGAATGAAGGAGCTTTTGGACTTGACGGACGGCAACCTCGCGAGTCATGTAACGGCTCTCGAGAAGTTGGAGTACATTGCGGTGCGCAAGCAGTTTGTAGGACGAAAACCACAGACAACTTACATTTTGATGCCCGCAGGGCGCGCCGCTTTTGCAGCACATTTAGACGCACTCGAGGCATTGATAAAAGATAATAAATAGTCGATTATTACATTAAAATAAAAACAAAAACCTCACTGCTTTTAAAGTTGGATTGAAAAATCGAGCTTTTTATTTTGTCTATTAACTTTGAAATTCAAAGTACTTTTAATAATTATTTTAAAAATAAAAAATATGATTTCACGATTTGAAAAACTCCGTTTTATGGGTTTGGCGTATTCCGCAACCTTAATGTATTTTATTGCTTTGCGCTTGCGCGCTCAATTTCCGCGTGCGGATTTTCCTTATACGCATGCCGATTTGCGCAAGTTACCGCTCGGCTCGCTCGGCAAAACCGTAGCGGACTACATGGACGAGCGCGGCTACGCGCTGTTGCGCGGCTACGAGCAGCACGACATCAAGCACATTCTTTTTGGCTACGACATGGACGCGGTAGGCGAAGTACGGCTGCAAGCGTTTTGCGTCGGTTTTGGGCAATTTGGCATACCGATGTTCGGTACTTTGCTTTTCGGAGCGATGTTTTTGCCCGATTATTGGCTGCTACTTTTAGCGGATTTCAAACGCGGTCGGCGCATGAAAAAATATGCTAAACACCTCAATTACAAGCATTTAATTCCGCTTCCTTTACATATAGCACAGGCGCGCATGGGCGCGCCCGTACTGTTTTTCTAAATAAAAAATCATATTATAAAAAAATCATATTGTAAAAATCACATTATAAAAAAATCATGTTCAAATCTAAATCTTTTTGGCTCATCGTGTTGGGCGTATTTATTTTTAACGCTCTGTTTTGGTGCGAAAAATCGGGCATCAATACCCTTATCTTTACGCTATTTACTGTTATCGGTTGGGCGGTGCAATCGCCACAAATATTCCGCAGGTGGCAAACAAAAACGACGGTTATACTTACTATCATTTCCGCTATATTTGTGACATGGCATAACTCGTATTTTAGTATCATTATCTTCTATTTATCATTTTTGGTAATGATAGGCTATGCGCAGCACGAGGAGCTACAAACTGCATACTCAGGTTTGCTCCAAAGCATGATAGATTTCATCGTCGTGCCTCATACTATTTTAACGAATTTAAAACGTAGCTCGGGTATTCCGAAGTACTATTTTCGTGCGTTAGCGCATCTGCGGTACGCGCTAATTTCTATTATTATATTACCGTTCTTTTTAGTATTGTATCTTATTGCTAATCAAGACTTTGCGTCCAATTTTGATAAGTTGATGCACTTACTTTATACCTTCGTTTTTGCTTGGATATTTGAGTTATCGTTTGCTCGAATTTTCTTTTTAGGTTTTGCTTTTGTAGTAATGGTTGTTTTATTTTTGCGGTCACAAAATCGCGCTTTTACGAATGCAGAACAAGACGCGACGAACGATTTAGTACGTCAAAAACCGACTTATAAATACCAATTTGCTATGCTTGCGCTACGCGACGAATATCGAGTGGGCGCAGTACTTTTGGTAGGTTTAAACCTGCTTTTATTGCTGGTAAACCTCACGGATATACAGCACGTTTGGCTCGCAGATTACACTAATTTGACCTATGCAGAACTCCGCGAATTTTTGCATGACGGCACTTATACCCTAATTTTTAGCATCTTATTAGCGATGACGATTATCGTTTATTTTTTTAGAGGTAAGCTCAATTTTTATTCTAAAAATCAGTTGCTGAAAACCTTAGCTTATATTTGGATTGGACAAAACGCGCTCTTGGCAGCATCTGTTTTAATGCGTAATATGCAGTATATCAACAGTTTCGGATTAGCGTACAAGCGAATAGGTGTACTTATTTTTCTGATACTTATCATTATTGGCTTGGCTACAATGGTACAAAAAGTAGCGCAACGAAAATCATTTTTTTACTTGTTAAATGCTAATAGTTGGGCAACTTATATTGTATTAGTATTCGCAACGTGCATTGGTTGGGACATCTATATTACGAATTATAATTTGAAATTTAAGGAGGTTGATTTTATCTTTTTAGTGCAAGATGTATCCGACAAAAACATACCTTTGCTTTGGCAGCAACGCAATAGATTAAAAGATAGCGATACTGAGCAATTTAAACAAAAATTAGACCTTTTTGTGATGAAAAAATATAAAGAAGCTGCACAACACTCTTTTCCCTCGTGGAACTTAGCCGACGCAGAACAGACGCAATTTTGGCATCAAAATACTACCGCTATTTCTGCGTATTTGGGAGCGCATAGACCACAAATAAATACCGAAGAAATAAATACCCAAGAAAGTAACACGGAAGAAATTAGCAATTAAAAAAGACACTTTATTTCATCGCGAAATAAGGTGTCTTTTTGGTTATTTTATAATAATTATAATAGTCCTGCTTTGCGCGAAACGTCCATCATTCTATCAATACTCGCTACACCTTTCGCGATAACTTCTGCCGATAAAGTGACTTCGGGCAACTCGTATTTCATACAAAGATATAGTTTTTCCATTGTATTCAACTTCATGTGCGGACACTCGTTGCAAGCGCAAGTGTTGTTTGGCGGCGCAGGTATGAACGTTTTGGTCGGGCATACTTTTTGCATTTGATGTATAATACCCGCCTCTGTTCCTACTATAAACGATTGACTATCAGAATTTTGTATGTATTTCAACAAGCCGCTTGTAGAACCAATATAATCTGCCAACTCCAATATATGTGGCTCGCATTCGGGGTGCGCTATAAATTTGGCTTCGGGGTGACGCGCCTGCAATTTGGTAATTTTCTCGTGCGCAAAAATTTCATGTACCATACACGCGCCGTTCCAAAGCACCATATCACGACCCGTTTTCTTTATCAAATACGCACCTAAATTTTTATCGGGCGCAAATAAAATCGGCGTGTCGAGCGGTATGCTTTCTATGATTTGAACGGCGTTTGTGGAGGTACAACAAATATCTGTGAGCGTTTTTAGCTCCGCCGTACAGTTGATATAGCTGACAACAATATGATTTGGATATTTTTTTTTGTATTCGCAGAACAGCGCAGGCGGGCAACTATCTGCGAGTGAACAGCCTGCTTTGAGGTCGGGCAACAGCACTTTTTTGTTCGGCGACAACATTTTTGCGGTTTCTGCCATGAAGTGAACGCCCGCAAATACGATAATATCGGCATCGGTGCGCGCCGCTTCCTCCGACAAACCGAGCGAATCGCCGATATAATCCGCAATATCTTGTATATCGCCGTCTTGGTAGTAATGCGCCAAAATCACGGCGTTTTTCTCCTTTTTCAGGCGGTTAATCTCCGCCACCAAATCGATGGTCGGGTCTATTTCCATATCCAAAAAACCGCGCTCGAGCAAGGCTTCTTTTGCTACTGATAATGACATATTTTTGAGTTTAAAAATTAAATTTATTTCTAAATCATCTTCATCATATAAAACTGAAAACTTGCACAAATGTAACGCTTTACAAGTTATATTCTCAAAATGAATTGAGTTTCTGATTATAAATAAATAGCTTATTTTGGCTAATTGCTACAAAAAGCCTTGTAAGCGGCGCAAACCAAACATTTTAGATAACATTAGCCAATAATACGGTTATAAAGTAGTATCTTTGCGCGCTGTTTAGCAAAAAAAGAATTTTATAATACAAAATAAAAAATAACATGGCATTAAAATGCGGCATCGTGGGCTTGCCCAATGTAGGTAAATCGACCTTATTTAACGCCATTTCTTCGGCGAAAGCGCAATCGGCAAACTTCCCTTTTTGTACGATAGAACCCAATATCGGTACGATAACCGTACCCGACGAGCGGCTCACTAAGCTATCTGATATTATCAATCCTGAAAAAATATTGCCCACAACTATCGAGATTGTGGACATCGCGGGTTTGGTGAAAGGCGCGAGTAAAGGCGAAGGTTTGGGTAATATGTTTTTGGCAAATATCCGCGAAGTGAACGCGATTGTTCACGTTGTGCGTTGCTTCGAAGACGATAATGTGATACACGTTCACGGCAAAGTCGACCCTGTTGGCGACAAAGAGGTCATCGATACCGAACTGCAACTAAAAGATATGGAGACGCTGAGTAAGCGGCTCGACGGCGCGAAGAAAAAGCTCAAAAACGGCGACCGCGACGGTCAGCGTGCAGTAGATTTTATGGAGCGGCTAAAAATCCATATCGACGGCGGTAATAACGCTCGTTCGGTACAGTTCATCGACGATATGGATAACGAAATATTAGAGGAAATGTTGCTATTGACCTCTAAACCAGTGATTTACGTTTGCAACGTAGAAGAAAGTGCAGTGAACACAGGCAACGCGCATACCGAAAAATTTAAGGCGGCTGTGGCTAACGAAAAAGCAGAAGTGATACTTATTTCAGCCGCTATCGAGGCGGATATTGCCGATTTGGAGAGCTACGAAGAGCGCATGATTTTCCTAGAAGACATGGGTTTGAGCGAGCCAGGGGCGCACAAAGTTATCCGCGCATCGTACCGAATTTTGAATTTAATTACCTATATCACGGCAGGTGTGAAAGAGGTGCGCGCTTGGACGGTCAATAAAGGCGCGAAAGCTCCTGCCGCCGCAGGCGTGATACATACCGATTTCGAGAAGGGTTTTATCCGTGCCGAAGTCATCAAATACGACGATTATATCAAATACGGCTCAGAACCTGCCGTGAAAGAAGCAGGTAAAATGAGCGTAGAAGGCAAAGAGTATATTGTACAAGATGGCGACATTATGCACTTCCGTTTTAATGTATAAAAACCTGAAAATCAATTGTTTATAATATAAAAAAGGGTATCACAACTAAGTTGCGATACCCTTTTTGTATTAAATTAAGATTCGAATAATTATATAATTTTCAACTATACCACACCTTTTCCGTGGCAGTTTTTGAACTTTTTGCCATTGCCACACGGACAGGCATCGTTTCTACCTACTTTTACTTCATTGCGGATAGGTTGCTGACGCTGCTGTTGCTGCGGTTGCGACTGCGAGCGTTGTTGTATCTCTTCGTAGTCGCTGTCGTCGCCGTTGCGGTCTATAAAATACTCCTGTTTTTTAGGTTGCGGCGCGGCTTCTTGTATGTCCTCTTCCTCAAAAAGCGGAATTGTGCCTTTGCTCAAAAACGACACTACATCGCGGTTTATTTGTCCGATTAGCTGTTTAAACAAGTCAAATGCTTGTATTTTATAAATAACTAACGGGTCTTTTTGCTCAAAAGACGCAGATTGTACCTTATCTTTTAGCTCGTCCATATTCCGCAAATGCTCCTTCCACGCCGTATCTATTAGCGAAAGCGTAATACCTTTTTCTACTTCGGTGTGCATCGTTGCGCCTTCGCTCGCTATCGCTTGCTCCATCGGAACTACGAGTTGCAGGGTGCGCCAACCGTCGGTATAAGGTATCGCAATATTGCTAAACTGCGCGCCTTGCTCGCGATGCACGTCTTGTATAAGCGGCATAACGCTACGAATAATCGCTGCCGATTTTTCGCGGTAATGCGCTAATACTTCTTTTTGGAACGTCGCGCTGAGTATATCTGCTTTTTGCGCCGCAAATTCAGCTTGACTGATTTTGGTTTCTATACCAAAATATTGCATTGCGTCGAGATGAAACGCATCGTAAGTCGTCGTCGGTTTGTGTGTTTGCACGAGTTCATCGGCGAGGTCGCAAAACATATTATATACGTCTATCGATACCCGTTCGCCGAACAGTGCGTTTTGGCGTTTTTTATAAATCGCTTCACGCTGAATATTCATCACATCATCGTACTCCAATAATCGCTTGCGACTACCAAAATTATTTTCCTCTACTTTTTTCTGCGACCGCTCGATGCTGTTGCTGACCATAGAGTGCTGTATGACTTCGTTTTCGTCATAACCCATTTTGTCCATCCAACCTGCCAAGCGTTCCGAACCAAATTTACGCATCAAATCGTCCTCCAACGACACAAAAAACTGCGACGAACCCGGGTCGCCTTGTCGTCCTGCACGTCCGCGCAACTGACGGTCGACCCGACGCGAATCATGTCGTTCCGTGCCTACAATTGCCAAGCCGCCTGCTTCGCGCACACCCGCGCCGAGCTTGATATCCGTACCCCGACCTGCCATATTTGTAGCAATAGTCACCGCACCTGCTTGTCCTGCTTCCGCCACGATTTGTGCTTCGCTCGCGTGTTGTTTTGCATTCAAAACTTTATGTGGAATGCCGCGCATATCGAGCAATCGACTGAGTTGCTCCGAAATATTTACGGTAGTCGTTCCCACCAAAACAGGGCGACCAGCCGCACGCATTTTTTCTATTTCTTCTGCTGCCGCGTTGAACTTAGCGCGAACGGTTTTATATACTAAATCGTCGTCATCTTTACGCGAAATCGGTCTATTTGTAGGAATACAGACCACATCGAGCTTGTATATCGTCCAAAGTTCCTGCGCTTCGGTCTCCGCCGTACCCGTCATACCCGCCAATTTGTGGTACATACGGAAGTAGTTTTGGAGCGTTACGGTAGCGTAAGTTTGCGTCGCTTCTTTTATTTCTACGCCTTCTTTCGCCTCCACTGCTTGGTGCAATCCGTCAGACCAACGGCGACCTTCCATGATACGACCCGTGCTTTCATCTACTATTTTCACCTCGCTATCCATCACGATATAGTCTTTTTCTCGCTCGAATAAAGTGTAGGCTTTTAGCAATTGTTGTACACAATGCAAACGGTTCGACTTCAAAGTGAAGTCTTGCATCAATTGCTCTTTTTGTACAATTTTTTCGTCGTCGGTCAAATTTTTATCCATAGAAATATGGACTATTTGCTGCGCAATATCGGGCATGACAAAAAACGTAGGGTCGCCCATGATTTTTGCCAAATAATCGTTTCCTTTTTGCGTCAGCTCTACCGAATTATTTTTTTCTTCTATCGTAAAATACAAAGCACTATCCGCTTGCGGCATATACTTCGACTGCTCTTGCATATAATGATTTTCGACTTTTTGCATTGTCGTTTTGATGCCTTGCTCGCTCAAAAACTTGATGGTCGGGCGGTAACGCGGCAGACCGCGATGCGCGCGAAATAACGCCAAACCGCCTTGTCCTTCGTCGTGACCTGTATTACCAGCCGCAAAACCTTTTTTGGCTTCCGTCAATAATTGAGTCACTAAACCGCGTTGCGTTTCATACAAACCTTCTACAATCGACTTCAAAGCGACATAATTTGCCATTTCGGTATCGACGGGAACGGGTCCAGAAATAATAAGCGGCGTGCGCGCATCGTCAATCAAAACCGAATCCACCTCGTCCACCATCGCGTAGTGATGTTTGTGTTGCACCAATTCCTCGGGGCTGTTCGTCATGTTATCGCGCAGATAATCGAAACCAAATTCGTTATTCGTACCATAAACGATGTCACATAAATACGCTTCGCGACGTGCGGCGGTATTCGGCTGATGTTTGTCGATACAATCGCAAGTGAGCAATAAAAACTCGAATAACGGACCCTTCCATTCCGAGTCGCGTTTTGCCAAATAATCATTGACAGTTACAATATGAACGCCTTGTCCGCTCAACCCGTTTAGGTAAGCGGGCAGCGTAGCGACTAAGGTTTTGCCCTCGCCCGTTGCCATTTCCGACACTTTGCCTTGGTGCAAAACCATACCGCCGATAAGCTGCACGTCGTAATGCACCATATTCCAAGTCACAGGCGTTCCGCCAGCGAGCCAAGTATTTTTCCAAATCGCTTCGTCGCCTTCTATGCGTACATAAGGGTCGCCTTTTGCGGCAGCGCGAGCGGCTATTTTGCGGTCGTGCGCGGTTGCTCTAGTGCGTATTTCTTCGTTTAGCGACAAGCGGCGCGCAGCCTCTTTGATAGTCGCGAAGGCTTCGGGGAGTATTTCTAATAAAATAACCTCGAGGTGTTTATCGCGTTCTTTTTTGAACGTGTCTATTTCGGCAAAAAGTTTTTCTTTGCGTGCCATGCTCGTTGTGCGGCTCGCCTCGTCGTGCAGCGCGGTTATATCTGCATCAACGCCAGCAAGATGCTGCGCGATGCGCGAGCGAAATTCGTTGGTTTTTTGGCGCAAATCGTCGATATGCAAGGCTTCGTAGCCTGCAAAATGCTGATTTACTTTTGTTACCAATGGCAACAAAACTTTAATATCGCGGTCGTGCTTAGTGCCGAATATTTTTTTGGAGAGGTCAGTTATGAAAGATAACATTATATTATTTTATTCGTATATATTATAGTGTGTAGAATAAAGGATTAGTATTTACAATAAAAACAAAAATTTTATGTCCTATAATAATCCTTTTGCGATAAGCATAATAAATATTATTAGGTAGAAATTATTTCAAAATTAGCACTTCTTACCAATTCAATACTGTTATAATCGTTGATGTTTTTGAATGTAAATTGCCAAATCAAGTACTCTTCTTCTCTTTTTTCAAAGAAAAGCATATTTACTTTTTTGGTAACTTGTTGTTGCCATTGACGGTATGGGTAGTACAATTGTCTAATAATCGTATTGGTGCTGACCGTATTTTTTGCTTCTATTAAGGCTATTTGCGTCTTGCCTTCGTAGCCTGCATCTACCTCGGTTTGTACACTTTTTTGGCTTATCAAAAACTTGCCAACCTTGAAATCAAACTCAGGTGTATATTTACGCCCACGAATTGTTAAAACCAAACTTTCATCTTCCATAAACGTGCGAATAAGGCTATTTGCATACGCATAATCAAGGTGTTGCATTTCGGAATTACCAATTTTGGAGGTTTCTAACTCAAAATCAAGTTTCGATTTATACACTTTAGTACCTGTTGTTATTGCAGGAATATCGACGTAGCCTTCGCCTTTGATAATAGAATAAATACCATTTTTAGTCGGTAAAATAAACAAACCATTATCTGCGAATACTTCGGGTCTATCCTCACGACTATCTTGTTTACACAAAACACGCGCTTCTTTTTCGCTTGTAGCATCAAAATGTGCCGTTGCCGTTTTAATTTGTTTTGCCGTTATTTCAAAAGGAGATTTATTGAAATCATGTTTATGAATTCCATATTTATCAAAAATCGAAAGCCAAGGTTTGTGGTTCATAATTGTAATTTGTTATAATAAGTTCGTTTATTGCCCCTCGTTTGTCGCCCTTACTATTGATGGCTCGGTTTGCTGAAACTTGATGAAAGTTATAATTAGGAAATATGTTCTCAAAAAATACGTCGTTAGGATTTGAGTTTTTGGGGTCAGAATTACTTAACATCAACATTGCATTAGTTGTATTATCTAAATGCTGAAAATAATTGGCCACCTCTCTTTGGTCATTATCCGTAAAAGTTTTTCCCGCATAGGTCGTAAAACTCGAGGTGTCGCTAAGGGGACGATACGGCGGGTCAAAATAAGCAAACGTGTTATCGTCAATAAAATTGATTGAGTCATTATAGTTGCCAATCCTTATTTCTGCCCGTTGCAATACTCGATGCGCCGCCTTGATATTTACCTCATCAATAATAGTAGGCGTTGGGTGTTTTCCAAAAGGCACATTAAATTCACCTTTGCTATTCAAGCGAAATAAGCCATTAAAACAAGTTTTATTTAAAAAAATAAGTTGCGCGGCTCTCGGAATCCAATTATCCGACAAATGCTTATAATTTATTTCAAAACGTTGCTGATTAAAATGTTTTCGTATCTCTAAAAACAAGTCGTTTCGCTTTTCGGTGGGGGTATTATCGTATTCTTTTTGATATTGGTCTAAAAAATCAAGTAAAGAATCATATTTTTGTTGTACCACCCAGTAAGTTAGCACTAAATCTTTATTTACGTCAGAAATATAGCCACTTTTAATATCAAAACGCTGCATAACATCAAAAAAAACAGCCCCTCCACCCAAAAAAGGCTCGGCAAACTTAGTAATTCTATGTTTTCGTAGGTCATGTGGGTAATAATTTTGGAATTGCGACAGTAATTGCCCTTTACCTCCTACCCATTTTATAAAAGGACGAGCTTTTGTCATATTTTAAGTACTAATTTTAACTTTCTTTATAATAAAAAAACACGAACTTCCCTTATCATACCGCAAAGATAGCAAAATATGCGCCAATCTCAAAACCTATTTTTTATCGGACAATATGTCGAGTCAAATCAAGCAAAACGGTACTTTTGGCTGCAATTTCATTTTGGCTAATTGCCATTTCATCTGCCCAATATCAACTGTAAATTAGGCAGTAGCTCTGCCAATAAAGCCATATTTAGGGCGGGTTTATCGTTAGCAAAAGCGGTATTATTTTTTTTATTTTGATAATTTGGGTTTGCCAATTGCAATATTTTTCCGCGTTCGGGAATAGAGAAATGCGCGAATGCGCGCCGCATCAAGGGCAATAAACTATCAAAAACGTCAGCCTCCAAGCCGCTCACCCAAGCATCTAATATCGCAAAAAGCTCGGTTTGATACACCAAAAGCTGACCGCTCCCGTGCGTAAAACCCTCGAGCCACGCCACCGCACGCGCAGGGTCTTCGGCTACCGACATCGCATATTGCATCGCTTGCGCTACGCGCACGGGTTGCCATGTTTTATCATCAAAAAGCAAGCGCACGACCGTTCCGTTTAGTAAAGGGTGTGTCGCGGCGCGGCTTTGCGCTTGTATCAATGCCTCCGTCCAAGCGGTTTGATGATTTGCGTTATGCAAAATATGTATGGCGTGATTGGTCGCTAATATTTTTTTGAACAAAATTTCCGCCGCGTCATTATCCACATAACACGCCGTCGGCAGTCCAGCCGCGATGCGCGGGAGTAATTCGTCGATGACCGCGCTTATCATTTCGGCATCGGTTTGCCGAGCGTCACCGTAGCGCAGTACGTTTGCCATCGGGAGCAGCGCGTCCATCAGTATCGAGATGTCGTAAGTGAGCGCGGCGCGATGCCGCAACTGCATCAGCAACTCGGGCAACGCGCTCGGCAAATCCGCTTTCAATACCATTTCGAGTATCGCGGTGAGGTCGGTGAGTTGTTGCGTTTGCCGAATGTGTACCTGCACAAATTGCGCCGCCGCCGACACCACTGTATTGCCCC
>JAYWGJ010000375.1:0-4472 GCA_043778315.1 Saprospiraceae bacterium
TGCGGTTGATACGCGCCTGATTGAGCGTCGTTTCGAAGCCCATCGCCATAAACCACTTGTCCGAAAGCGTCAAATTATACGCATAATGCAAGCCGATACTGTACTGCTGATACGCGCCGTTGCCGCCGTCGTCGCCGAGTATGGATATGCCCAAGCCGCTATTCCATTTTTCGACTAAGTGGTCAGTAGCTACAAAAAAAGTACGGTGCGCGTTCGGCGCGCTGCCCCATTGCGAGCGGTACGCGGTCATAAGTCGCGAGCCGATAGCCGCGCCTGTAAGCGCAGGATTGAGTAGCATCGGTTGCGCCTGAAACTGGCTAAAAACAACATCTTGCGCTTGTGCGCAATAGACATTAGTTAAAAAAAATAGAAAAAAAAGTGCGTGTCGTGGCATCGAAATCGAGGTTTGATACGTTTATATGTGTGTGATGTTGATTGGAATGCTATTACTACTACCGTAGGTTAAAACCTACGGCTATTTACGTCGTTATCAGTAGTTTTATATCACAAAGATACGAACAAATGTGATTTTTTTACTATAAATAATACTTTGTAGCTTACACCATCTACACTACTTTTCTTAACTCCTTAACGCGCTGCCTATCGATTTTATTGTGTACTTATCAATTCTATTATTATTTTTACAAATGAAAAACAGTTTGTAAGTCCAAAAAGACTTATATTTGTAGTGAAAGCTATGTTTTAAATTAATAGACATTATCGGGAACGCCGAAAAATAGTTAAAACGCAGCATTTGCGTAGCTTTTAAGCTATTTTTCAAGTGTAGATAAATAATGTCCATTAATTTGTTTCAGCTACATATTTACAAAACACACTATACTAATGATTCGTACCTTTTTTGTTGTAGGTTGCTGCATAGCAGCCAATTTTTTTACGGTCGCGCTACACGCGCAACAATCGTTCGTAGTAGAAACGACGCTCGACTGGGCTAAAAACACCGCGCCCGCACCTATCGCTACGCCGCTTCATTTCGCGAAAGCGACCATCGGCTACAACGGCTCTGTGCTGCCCGTTTTTCAACGCGCAATACCCGTGCCACAAACTGGCACGGCAACCGCTACGGTAGTCGATATGCAGTACGAACCCGTCGCGCACCCGAGCCTCGACCGCTACGGTAGCACCGAACTCACCGACGCTGCGCAAGTGAGCGTCAATGTGCAGCAGGCACGCAACGAAAAACGCATTGTGCTGGTAGTGATACCGTTTCGGCGGACGCGGAGCGGCAGCTACGAGCGCGTCAAGTCGTTTAATATCCGCATTAGTTATACCGAAAAAAATACCGCTATCGCGAGCCGTTTTCCGCCTGCCGTGCGCTCGCAACTCGCCGACGGTGCTATTTATAAAATAGGCATACCCGAAACGGGCATCTATAAATTGGATTATAATTTCTTGAAAACCACGCTCGGCATCAGCAATTTAGATGATATAGACCCGCGCAAAATTCAGGTTCTGGGCAATAAAGGCGGCGTACTGCCCGAAGCAAACAGCGCGCTCCGCAACGACGACCTCACCGAAAACGCGGTATTTATTAGCGGCGAAGCCGACGGAAAATTTGATACAAACGATTATTTATTGCTTTACGCAAAAGGACCGCACGCATTTGCGCTAAGCAACGGCAACTTTATCAGAAATACGAACGCTTACAGCGATAAATACTATTATTTTATCAAAATAGCAGATAATACAGGCAAACGCATCGCGACCCGCGCATCGCTCACCGCCGCTACCGACACCGCAAAAGGCTACGACGCGGTGCAGCAATACGAAAAAGATGACCGCAATTTGCAGCGTTTTTTTGACGATGGCAACGGCGGACTCGGCTCGGGCAGACAGTGGTTTGATAAGGATTATTTTAGATATACGACCGAGCGCACTTACAATTTCAACTTCAATAACTTGATACCGACCGAACCCGTGCGGCTGCTTACCGTGATGGCGAGCCGCAGTATAGGCGTGGGGAGTAGCTTTACGCTACAAGCGAACGGCAATTTATTGGCGACAATTCCGTTTGGCGCGGTGTCGGGCGAACTGCAATTATACGATTACGCGACCACTAATTTGAATCAAAATAAGGCGCAAGCACCGCGTACTATTTATTCTTTTTATACCAATGGAAACAATATTAATTTAAAATATACCTATAACAAAGGGAATAATTTGGCGACGGCTTGGCTCGATTACATCACGTTGAATGCGCGCTGCGGCTTAGGTTTTGGCGGCGGACAAATGGCGTTTAGAGATACGCGTACCGCGACAAAATCGGCTACTTATTTTGATATTAACAATAATAATGCAACGATTTGGGACGTAACCGACCCTAATAATGTGCTGCTACAAGGCGCGCTGCCCAATAATTCGGGTGCATTTATAGCTACAACGAACGACGCGCTACGCGAATTTGTGGCGCACGACGGCAGCAGCTACGCTACGCCCGAAGCTGCTGGTAAAATAGCGAATCAGAACCTGCACGGCTTGGCTACGCCCGATATGGTGATTGTGTATAATACGCGCGTGAGCGCGCAAGCGGCGCAACAACTCGCTGCGCACCGCCGTCAGTTTAGCGGCTTGAAAGTGGCTGCGGTGGATATTAATGATATTTATAATGAGTTTGGCTCGGGCGTACCCGACATCACCGCGCTGCGCGATTTTGCGCGTATGCTGTACAAACGCAACACGGGCGCGGACGGTTTTCGGTACTTGCTGCTATACGGCGACGCATCGTTTGACTACCGCAACCGTTACGGCAACGACGGCAATTTGGTGCCTACCTACGAGTCGTACTCGTCGATGAACGACGTAAACAGCTTTGCGACCGACGATTATTTTGGCTTATTGGACGACCCCGAAGGCGGTGCTATTGGCTCTAATAACGACGACCTCGACATCGCGATTGGGCGCATACCCGTAGGCTCGCCCGAGAGTGCGCAAGACGTACTGAATAAAATTATTCGCTACGACACCGACCCTGCTATGATGAGCGATTGGGTAAACCGCATCGCCTTTGGCGGCGACGACCAAGACGGCAATACGCACACCCTACAAGCCGACGCGATAGCTGCCGACGTATCGCGTACCTACAATCGTTTCAATATTAATAAAATTTATTTGGATTATTACGAACAAATAAACGGCGCAGGCGGTGCGCGCTATCCTGCTGTAAATGAGGCGATTAACGCCGAAATGTACAAAGGTACGCTCGTTTGGTCTTACACAGGACACGGCGGACCCGACGGCTTGGCGCAAGAGCGCGTAGAAAATGCGATTGACGTAAATACTTGGAACAACCTGAACGCGATGCCGCTTTGTATCACCGCGTCTTGCTCGGTAGGCGTGTATGACGAGCCGAACGGCGAGAGCTTAGGTGAGATGATTTTGCGGAAGCCAAATAGCGGCGGCATCGCCCTGTTTACAACGATTCGCCCTGTCGGTTCGGCGCAAAATCAAGCGTTAAATACCAATATTTTTGATACTTTATTTACGAATAAAAATAATTTGGTTGCCAACCCAATTACCTTAGGTGAAGTGTTGCAGTACGGTAAAAATAAAGCGAATACGGGCGAAAACGGGCTTAAATTCCTATTGATGGGCGACCCTGCGCAACGCCTCGCACGCCCTGAATACAAAGTGGTGACGAGTACGATTAATAATATAAATGTAGCTACGGATACCGCGCAAATCGGCGCGCTGCAAGAGGTGCGCATCGCAGGCGAAATACGCGACGAAAACAATATTTTTTCGCCCACCTACAACGGCACTTTGTACATCACTATTTTTGATAAAGAGCAGCGATTAGCGACAAGGGTGAACGACCCCGACAGCGCGCCGTTCAGTTTCCAAATGCGCAAAAGCGTTATATTTAAGGGGCGCGCGACCATCACAAACGGCAAATGGCAGTTGGCGTTTGTCGTGCCGCAAAACATTGATTACAACGTCGGTGTTGGCAAAATAAGTTATTATGCTGCGCCAAATACAGGGCTGAACGACGCTGGCGGCTCCGATTTTCACCTAAAAATAGGCGGAACGAACCGCAGTAGTGTGACGGACAAAGAGCCGCCCGTAGTAAAAGCGTTTATGAACGATGAAAAATTCGTTTCTGGCGGTACAACAACCGATAAACCCGTTTTATTACTAAAATTATCAGATAATTTGGGTATTAACACCGCAGGTTCGGGTATCGGTAAAGATATAACGGCTATTATTGACGGCAAAACGAACGAAACCCGCGTACTCAACGATTTCTACGAAAGCGACCGCGACAATCCGCGAGCGGGTAAAGTGCGCTTTCCACTCGATAAAATCGCCGTCGGCAAGCATACGATGGTGATAAAGGCGTGGGACGTGGAGAATAACTCGGGCGAAGACCGCATCGAGTTCGTGGTGAAAAACGACGGCAATATCGTTTTAGACCATGTCCTGAACTACCCAAATCCGTTTAGCACGAACACGTCTTT
>JAYWGJ010000376.1:0-15147 GCA_043778315.1 Saprospiraceae bacterium
CCAACCTAATAGCGTTCTCGCTTTTGTGATGTCGGGTTGTCGCTGCTTCGGGTCGTCGGGCGGAAGCGGACGGTAATCAATATGCGCGGCGGGGTTGCCTACCAAGTCCATTATTTCTTTTGCAATGTCTAGCATAGTGATTTCGGAGGTGTTACCGATGTTCACAGGCAAATGATAATCAGACAATAAGAGCCGATAAATGCCTTCCACTAAGTCATCTACATAACAAAAGGAGCGCGTTTGAGAGCCATCGCCAAAAACGGTCAATCCCTGCCCCCGTATTGCTTGCGAAAAGAACGCGGGCAATACGCGCCCGTCTTCTACTGCCATGCGCGGTCCGTAAGTATTGAATATACGAACTATGCGCGTCTCGATACCGTGCTGACGGTGGTATGCCATAGTTATCGCTTCTTGAAACCGCTTCGCTTCGTCGTACATACTGCGATGACCTATCGGGTTCACATGTCCCCAATACTCTTCGGTTTGCGGGTGTACTAACGGGTCGCCGTACACCTCGCTAGTAGAGGCGATAATTACACGCGCGCCCTTCGCTTTTGCCAATCCAAGACAATTATGTATTGCCAACGACCCCACTTTTAAGGTTTGTATGGCAAAACCAACGTAGTGTATGGGGCTTGCAGGCGATGCGAAGTGCAGAATATAGTCCAAACTGCCTTCTACACTGATAAAATTGGATACATCATGTTCCCGAAACTCAAAATTTGGATTGTTTTTTAGGTGTGCAATATTATCGGGGCTACCCGTAATAAAGTTATCCATTCCGATAACATAATAGCCTTCTTTCAGAAAGCGGTCGGTGAGATGCGACCCTAAAAAGCCCGCCGCACCCGTTATTAATACTCTTTTTTGTGCCATTGGTAGTTTATAATAACTCTTTTTTTTGTTATAATGATAACTCTTCACCTAATATACTTAGGTATTTTTGTAGAGAACTGTGTACTGTTTCTGCTATAAACAGATGAAAAATGCTAGTATTGTTATGCGCAGAAGCCATTTCTAAGGCTTCATAATACTTTATTCTGCTGTCGTAATCTCCTTTGAGGATAGCGAGCGGATAACCGTGTTGCAACAAAATAAGGTTCATCACTAAGCGCGAAGTTCTGCCGTTGCCATCTATAAACGGGTGTATATTCACTAATCGTTCGTGCATTTCGGCTGCTAATATAACAGGGTGCAGCGTATTTTTATTCGTTTCATAAAACGCAAAATAGGCTTCCATCAACGGTTGTAATAAATAAGGTTGTGGCGGAAGGTGTTGGCTACCCGCTATCATTACAGGCACTCGTCGATACAGCCCTGCGTTATCGCGGTCGATGCCATGCAGTACCAACCCATGTATTTGTTTCAATATAACTTCCGTAAACGCTACTTTATTACCTACTATATCATACAATAAGTGTATCGCTTCACTATGGTTTATCGCTTCTATATGCTCGCGGACTGTTTTGCCACCTATCGTAATGCCTTCGTTTACCACCAATTGTGTTTCGCGTAGCGTCAGCGTGTTCCCCTCTATCTTATTGCTTTCATACACCAATTCGATAGACAAAGCGGCTCTGATACTCGCATTATCTAAGGTGTCGCGAAGTACGTCGAGACGGATTTTGAGTGCGTGAATTGCGGCTAAAAGCGTTTCCAAATTATAGGTAGCTTTATTTTATTTAGCGTAATCGAGGACTGTACCTGAAAGCGATTGAGACCACCACTGATTACCACTTTGATTGATGTTAAATGTGTAAGCCGTGTTAGTCGTAACAATAAGCACCTTACCGCCTTGAATAGCAAAATACTTAACTGTACCTGAAAGTGATTGAGACCACCACTGATTACCTATTTGATTACTATTAAACACATAAGCGGTGTTACTAGTCATCACGGCAATAATGCCATTTGAAACCAACATTTGCGCATTTGAACCCGATAAAGATTGAGACCACCACTGGTTACCAATTTGACTACTGTTAAATGCGTATGCCGTATTGCTTGTAAGTACGCCAATATTTCCTTTACTTCCAAGTATTTTTATAGGAGTGCCAGATAAGGATTGAGTCCACCACTGGTTGCCACTTTGAGTACTGTTGAATGCATACGCCGTATTACTTGTAAGTACTCCTGTCGAGCCATTATCCAATTCTATACTACCGATAATATTTGCCGCATCTACCGTATTCGACTTTTCCGCGTACAACGCATACGGCACACTCATCAATTGATTAGTGCCGACGGTTGTATAGTTTGTGCCGCCCGCAGGGTCGAGTTCTACCTTGACGTATTTGGCGTTTTGCGCCCAATTGATATTGGCAAAAACGCCCGTCGTCGGCGTTCCCTGTCCGATATTGAGGTTGAATAAACCTTGCGCGTTCGTTGTTTTAGCGTGTGTTTCGGTGTAAACGGCAGTGCCTGTCGCCGAATTATCCAATACGCTAATGCGCACCGCAACGCTGCCGTTCGCCACGGGCGTTCCGTTCGTATTGTTCGCAATTGCTTGGTAAGAAAAGCCTTGCGGCGTTTGCGCGAACGCAGCAGGGAAAGCCGTAAAAGCCATTAAAGCGGCAAAGATACAAGTAAGTAGAGATTTCATGGCTATATATTTATATTATTTTAGATATTATTTTAGGAAGCGGTTTAGTTTTTAATGATTTTGAAAGCAATATTTTCGGTCGCATTAGTGAGCTGAACAAAATACGTTCCTGCCGACAGACTACTCATATCGAGCTGCCCGTTGCTGACGGGTTGAGTTAAAACCGTCCTGCCCAAAGCATCAAAAACCGTTGCGTTAAGCCTTGTATTTTCCTCGGTTTTTATACCCAAATACAAAATATTGGCAACTGGATTAGGATAAAAATACGCTTGTTTGCCTTGATAACTTACATTATCAACAGCGACTAATTGCGAAGCAAAACCGCTTAGTACGCCCATCGTCCCTGCATTGCTCGGTGTTGCGCCACTCGGAACGACGTATATTTCGCCAATAGAATGGCTGTAAGTGTTGCCCGAAACAGCACTTACATTGATACTATTTACGCTATTTTGCGCGAAAGCGGAACTTGCTAATATCAGCCAATAAAAAAGGATTATTTTTTTCATATTTATTATAATTTAATACAATTTCGTCTGGTCGTCTGCTTTAATCTTATCTATGATATTTTGGGTTAGCTGCTCTAAGTCTTTATACACTTGTTTAACGGCGTTAAAATGTGCGCCGATAGCACCGTCTGCGGGTTTGAGCAAAAATATGGGTTTTCTGACTTCCATTGCCATAGGCATCAAACTATGGTAGTGCTTGAGTAGTGCCAAACAGTATTCATCATTTACGGCTGCTAATAAAATATTGGTGTCTGCTTCTTTGCGGACAAATTCCCTGAACGTTTGTGGCATTCTATTCACCCATTTTAAGTAGGATAGCACAGGATTGCTTTCCTTTATTCCGTGTTGCATTACCACATAGCCTAATGGTTTTATTTTTCCTTGTGGTAATACAATATCGACAGCTTTATTTCTGGTATAACGGTCTTGCCATTCCGTTTTCCATGAGTCTAACCTATTTCCTAAGTTCCGCAAGCCCTGCAAAGAAAATAAATCGGCAGACATCGGCACAATAACATAGTCGGCGGCTATCAGCGTAGCTCTATTGAGCGCACCAAAATTAGGTCCGACATCTACGATGCAATAATCGGCAGCAAATGCGACGGCTCCTTTTTGTATTATTCTGTATAAAGAAGAAACGTGCCGAAACGCCGCTTCATCACCATCTATACACTTGCTCCAGCTTGCACTTAGTTTGTCTTCAAACAGCGAAAGCTCGAGGTCGCCAGCCATTAATCCTATATTAGGGCTGATATGATGGATTTTGACATCGGCAATATCTCCAATTCCTCTATCCAAAGGTTTTATACCATACAGCAAGGTTTCTGCCCTGTTTTCTTGGGTATATATTCTTTCCAACTCTTCGTCGGATAAAAACATAGAGGTAAGGTTAGATTGAGGGTCTAAATCTACCGCCAAGCATTTATACCCCATTTCCGCCAACATATAGGTAATATGATAGACCAAAGTGGTTTTCCCAACACCGCCTTTATTATTAAAAAATAATAGCGTTTTCATTATATTTGTTGTTTATAGCTGTTGTTTATAGCTGTTTTTTGTAGATAATTACGCCGAAACTCGTTGGTTGTGCTGTCAAAAATTCAGGCGTAGGATTACCATTCTTTATCAAGGCATCTATTGCTCTCTGTACACCGACATTAAAGGTGTTCACATAGCCTAATGTTCGGGCGGCTTCGGCTAAGGCAGGATTTCTGTAATCATTGGTAGTCGGAAAGTTTTCGGGACGCGCATTGCCGTACAACCCGCCCGGATTTGTTATTTCAATTCTATCCGAAAATTCATAAAATTTAATAGCCGCATTAGATTGATAATCTCTATGTATAATTGCGTTGTAAAGTAGTTCCTCTATCGCCGTCATTGGATAATTGTGTATATAAGGTGTTCCTAAACTATTTTGAACACTTTTTACAATTTGACTCTTGATAAAATCGCGAATAACCCTAAACTGTGTGACTAAATCGCCTTCAAATCGTTTTTCATACTCAAACTCGCTTGCCACATCTTCGCCTTTAAATTTTACATATTGAATGTAAGCTCCGCTAAGGAAAAACCTTGGATTGATACCAAATACCAAAATACCAAGATTGGTAGGGCAATCTTTGATTAAGTCATAAAATTTGAGTGAGGATAATTGTTGCCGCAAATCTCGGTGATTGGCTGCTAATGTTTCGGCATCAATAGCGGCTGGCAAATAAGTTATTTTAAACTGCTCGATGCTCATATCCTCTACCGTACTGCCTATACAAGGCAGACAGTCATAAGTTTTGGCAAAAGTTGAGCGTTTTTCGCTCAATAGCCGCTCTTCTCCTTCATTCGCTACACCTCTTCTTGCACCAATTCTTATATGTACGCGCCCTTTATAGCGCACAGGCGGCTGGAACGAGGGACTAACCTCCACAACCGCAACCTCTCCGTGTGGCAAAGATGCCTTTGTTACGGTCATTACAGGCGGCGGAACAATCCTTCCATCAGTTCTAAAACTCATCAAGGTTTGTAAAAGTTGTTCATCTATTCCAATATCTTGAATACTACCATTATCATTTACGCCTATTAAAAGATAGGAAGGCGTGTTCGTGTTGGCAATATCATTGCTAAAAGCACAAATTGCTTCTCCTATCTTGTCCGCATTAGTTTTGCTAATCGTTTTTTCAATGCTATCAGACTCTATATCTAGCATCAGTTTTAATAAATCTGCATTACTTATCATGATTGGTTTTGAGAATACTGTTAAGGAATGAAGAGAAAATAAGGTACTGAATTATTGTGATGCAGGATTTGCTCAAAAGGCAAGTGAGCATACAGTAGTACCTTATTTTGGACGCATTTATTACCTACTTTACTATCTCTCTACCTATACTTTCGTAGTAAAAGCCTTTCGCTTTCATTTCTTCTATCGGATATAGATTTCGTCCGTCAAAAATGATAGGTGCGGCGAGTAATTGTTTTAGGCGCGGGAAGTCGGGCGTTCTAAATTCGTTCCATTCGGTTGCGATAAGCAACGCCGACGAACCGCTCAAAGTTTCGTACTCGTCCTTGCAAAACGTCAATTTATTGCCATAAATTTCTTTTACGTTCGGCATTGCTTCTGGGTCAAATACTTTGAACGTTGCGCCTGCTTCCATCAGTTCATCTATGATGTACAGGGCTGGCGCTTCGCGTATATCGTCCGTGTTAGGCTTAAATGCGAGTCCCCAAAGCGCAAAAACTTTGCCCGTAAGGTCTTCGCCAAAGTATTGTTTTACTTTAGTTACCATCACCGATTTTTGCAGTCTATTTACCTGCATCACCGATTTTAGTATCTTGAAATCGTATTTATATTCGTTTGCCGTCATTACTAGTGCCTCTACATCTTTCGGAAAACACGAGCCGCCATAACCGATACCTGGGAATAAAAACCGTTTACCGATGCGGTTGTCACTTCCCATACCCTTACGCACCATATCTACGTCTGCGCCCGCTAATTCGCAAAGGTTTGCGATTTCGTTCATAAACGAAATACGAGCCGCGAGGTACGAGTTAGCTGCATATTTAGTCATTTCGGCACTGCGTTCGTCCATAAAAATAATCGGATTGCCTTGTCGCACAAACGGCTCATACAGTCTGCGCATCACCTCTTTGGCGCGTTCACCGCCCGTACCTATTACCACGCGGTCGGGCTTCATAAAATCATCAACCGCCACGCCTTCGCGCAAAAACTCGGGGTTCGAAACTACATCAAACAGTGTATCTGACAAGCCTGCGGCGCGCAAATTAGCTGCCACCTTATCAGATGTCCCCACAGGCACCGTGCTTTTATCTACAATCACCTTATAGTCCGTGATTATTTTGCCCAAATCTGTGGCTACGCCCAATATATATTTGAGGTCGGCTGCGCCACCTTCTCCCGGAGGCGTAGGCAACGCCAAAAATATCACTTCGGCATCTTTTATAGCCGCCGCAAGGTCAGTTGTGAACGTCAAGCGACCTGCTTTCGCGTTCCGCTCAAATAATTGCTCCAAACCAGGTTCGTATATCGGCACTTCGCCGCCCTGCATACGCTCCACTTTTCGTGCATTTATATCTACACATATTACTTGATTGCCCGTTTCAGCAAAACAAGTTCCTGTCACCAAGCCAACGTAGCCTGTTCCTACTACTGCAATTTGCATTTTTTTATTTTTTTGTATTATAAAATGATTTTGGATATTTTTTTTAGAAACAAACGCTCGCCATTAGGCGCGTCTGAAATTCTGGAATTTGGTATTTATATTTTCAATATTGATTGGTAATATAATTCAGAATACCGAGCAGTCGCGGCAAATCCATGACACTATATCGCGTATCGAGTTCGATAGTAGCGTTTTTATCTTCTAATCGCATCATCACCCATTCATATCCGTTCGTCACCGCGCCATAAACGATTTTTATAGTGCTATTTTCTTGCTGCTGATTGAAAATTTGTGCCGCGTACATCTCCGCGATGCACTGCGCGATACCATTTTCGTCGTCGGGTGTGTTATTTTTGGCTTCTACTAGACAAAAAAGCGGTGCTTGAATAGAAATCGTATTTGGGTTTAAACTCAAAATAAAGTCGCAACGTCCCGTTAAGCCTATTTTTTTGTTTACACTAAAATTATACCCCGAAAAAAAAGTCATTTTATCTATATTTCGTCGCCTAATCTCTTTCAATATCGGCGCAACAATAAACTCCGATTTTGCTTTTTCGGTAGATAATGGCAGACCTGTATTGTCCGCTAAGGTGCTAATCAATAAATCGCTCGGTGCTAAAATGGCATCTATATTTTTAAATATATCGCCGAACAAAACCGTTATACCCAACGCGTGAATATCTGTTAATGTAAAATGAGAATAGGATTTTGCTGACATAATAAAGTGTTTTTATTTGGAAATATAATAGATAAAAATTCAACAGCTACTTCGCTGCCGCGATAATATCTCTCACCTTCAAAACGGATTGTTTATAACCGTTTGTGCTTACTTTAATCATCGCCTGCCCAAGCTCCGAGAGCAAGGTTGCGTAACCCGTAGCGCGTGCGAGCGGGTAAGCCCAACCGATGTATTTATAATAAGGCAGCGTGTTTTGTAAGCCTTCGGTCGGGTGCATAAACCCTGGTCTGAAATTATAGACGGCACGGAACGGCAGCTTTGCCAAATCGTTTTCGGTTTTGCCTTTTACGGCAGCCCAACCCGTTCCGCGCTCCTTAATATCCGTGCCTTCGCCCGAAACGTAGTAAAAAGTAAGGTTGGGTGATTGCCGCAACAAGGTTTCGGCGAAGTGTAGCGCGAGGGTATGCGTCATCTTGAAGTAGGTCGGTTTATCCACACCCACCGACGAGATGCCCAAACAGAAATAACAAGCATTATAACCCATCAATTGGGCTTCGATGTTCGTAATATTCAAAAAATCGACGTGTAAAATTTCCTTGAGTTTCGGGTGCGTGTAGCCGCAGGGCTTGCGCCCAATCACGAGTACGCGCTCCACCTGTTCGCTTTGCAGACACTCATGCAGCACGCCTTCACCAACCATTCCTGTCGCGCCTGTGATAATCGCGGATATTTTTTGTTGCATAATTGTAGTAGTATTTGGTTTGGGTACTTCGAAATAAGACAAATAGGTGTTTTATTTTGTTAAATTACAAAAAACAAATACTTATTTTGAACTATTACAGTAAATAAAATTTCGCAAATATACGGTTATTTTGTTTATTTATGGAATAAAATATTTTTTACACTCGGTAAAATGGAATTGAATTGTTTATAATAAAACAAAAAAAGAGTATCATCGGCGGGCTGCCAATGATACTCTTTTTACTTATTATTTTTCTAAATTTACGCTACTACGTTTTGTTTCCCGTAGTATATGTATGATGTCGCCAAGATGCCGAGCATCACCAAAGGCGTGATGACCGCGCTAGTCGGGTCGCCTACTTGACCGTGCGCAATTGCTGCCGATACAAAGGTAATGGCAAAACCCGAATACGCAAATCGTTTGAGTGCCGCAGGAGCCATCGGCAACAATAAAACTATCGCGCCCAAAATTTTGGCAGTACCGAGTTCTACGCGGAAAAAGTCTGGGAAACCCAAGTGTGCGAACGCCGCCTGCATATCTGGACTCGTGAAGTACGCATACGCGCTGAATAGCATCATCGCCGCGATGATGCCTGTGGTTGCCCAATAAATGATTTTGCTTACGTTCATTTTTATACAGTTAAGTTTATGTTTTAAATTAATAGTGATTATCGGGAACGAAAAAAATAGTTAAAACGTAGCGTAACGAAGATTTAATCTATTTTTTTGAGCGTAGATAAATAATCACTATTAATTTATTTCAGCTACACAAAAATTAAAATAGAAGTTTATTGTGCCATATCAGCCTTATAAAATAGCGGCTTGGCAGCCAACCAAAACAGCACAGGAAACAGGTGCATCGGTATCACTAAACCCACAAATAGCTCGGGCGACTCGATGTCGACGGGCAAATCCATCGCAAAAGATGGATAAAAACTCGCAAATGTAATAACCAAAAATACGATATTGAATAATACCTCTGTATATTTTAGTTTTAGCTTGCGCAAAAAATGGTAGCCGAGCGAAGCCGCTATGCAACCAAAAATACACGCGCCAAACATACCCACGATGTTTACTACACGCGCAAAATCGGTGAGCAATGCTGCGCTGTACGCACCATTATATACGGCTGAAGCTGCGCCTGCGAGCAGACCCGCCGTTAAGCCGTGAAAAAGGACTTGTTTCATAAAAAAATCAGGTATTTTTTATTTGGTAACGGGTACAGAGAGGTCAATTTTGAGCGTAGTTGCGGCGTTCGCCGACATACCTTGATTAGTGCCTACTTTGTAGTCTAAGCGGTTGATTTCGAAGCTACTATTAAACGTGTTGTTCGCAAAAGAAAACGGCATTTTGATTTCTTTTTTCACGCCGTGCAGGTCGAGTGTACCTGTCGCTTCGTAGCCTTTTGCGGTCTTGCTGATTTTGCTCGACGTGAATTTAATGCTTGGATATTGCTTCACATCAAACCATTTATCGCTTTTCGCGTGTTTGTTTTTGATGCCGTTGCCGGTGCTGATAGATGCCGCATCTACGGTCACGTCAAACTTCGAGGCAGCCAAGTTTTTTTCGTCAAAAACCACATCGCCCGTGAGGGACGTGAATACGCCTTCGGGGTTTTTGCTCGTAAATTTGATAGCATAGCCTTTGCCAATTTTCCAATTAGCGGCAGTAAAAGTGGTGTAAGCCGAGCTTACCAAAATTGCGATTATCGCAACGGGAAAAATAAATTTTTTCATCAGTTTTTGATTTTTGTTTTAATATAATACTAAAATAAGCATATTTTTACAAAGATAAGTCTATAAAGCCAAATTATACCTTAATATAGATTAAGAAAGCCAAAACAAATTATTTTTTTGCGCTATCGCCTCTAATTTTGCTCAGTGCTTCGGGCGTGATGCCGAGGTATGAAGCTATCATTTTTTGCGGCACACGCTGCACTATATTAGGATAGGTTTCTACAAAATCGCGGTATCGCGCTAAGGCGGAATAGCTCATCAGCATAATAATGCGTCGCTGCAATACCGCCATTCGGCGCATCAATTTAGCGTTTGTCACCGTAAATACGTCGTCGCGAATCGCTTGTATTTTATTGAATAGGCTGCCCTCAAATATTTCTATCTCTGTATCCTCGATGGCATCTATGAATAATTGGCAGGGCTTATCGGACGCAAGGGCTTCTACATCGCCCATAATCCACCCTTCGGGCGCGAACATAAAAATATGCTCTTTGCCTTTTTCGTCGATAGCGTAGCTGCGCAGACAACCTTTAAGTACAAAATAGCTTTTGCTCGAGAAATCGCCTTTGTATTGTACAAAATCGCCTTTTTTAAGCTGTTTTTTGATAATAAACTGCTCCAAATCTGCCAATTGCGCTGCATCTACGGTCGCGTTTCGCGTAAGCTCTTTGATGATAGAAAGCATATATGATGGTTTTGGTTGATATATAATTAGGAAAGACGAGCAATATTGGTACTAGTTATTTTAGATGCTTTCCTTACTTATGTGGTTTGAATTTCGCTACCGTCAATATGCGTTTTGCATCGGTTTCGCGGAGCAACATATCGAGGGTCATGTTTGGGTTTTCAGCCATAAATTGGTCGATAATACGGTAGCCCATAAAATTAGCGGTGCGCCCAGGCGACTCTGCGGGCATACCTGCCGAGGTAGGCGACGGCTCGGTAAACTTCCTGAACTCGCGTTGATTGGTAGAATACAGCAGTTTTTGGTCTAAAAAAAACGCCCACATATCGCGCTCATTTTTGTAGCACCAATCCGTTTGTTTGGCAGAGTAATTCATGCGCAGGCTGTCGGGCGCGTTCGGCATGAGCCGCTCCAAAATGTACATTTTTTTGCCGTTATTCACCATCACATCGAGCAGTGTGCCGCCACGCGGCGAACCGACAAGCTCCTCTACGAGCGCGCCCATCGCGTAAGCGGGCAAGTGGTCGCGGTCGAGTGTTTTGGTCACAAAAGCAGGCAAACTAAGCGGCGGATAGCGATAAATTGGGTATTTATCACCCAAAAAAAGGTCTAAACCGAGTCCCATAATGCTGTCGCCAATCGTGAACGCACCTATCGAGTACTCCGAAATACAGGAGTAAACTTTGGGTACGGGTCGTTTTGGGAAGTAATATTTATAAAAACGAAACGCATCGTTTAGCTCGCGCTCCACAGACGCGAGGTCTTTGTAGGCGATTTGAACGGTGTCGGCTAAGTGCCGAAACGCAGGGAAATTGACTAAGCCGCTCACTTTTTTGCTGTAATCCAAATCGGGTTTGTTTGGGTCGGCGAAGCCCATAATCTGCTCCAAATACACTGTCCCGAACGTCCCGTATTGCGCCTTAAACTGCTCGATGCTACTTTTTATTTGTACGGTATCTAAGGCGAGCAAGCCGCGTTCGGAGCGCGAAATGCGCACGTTAGTAGGCTGTATATGCGAAATATCGGGTATCGGACGCTTCGGGTCGTCAGCGCAGCCCGAGTTCAATAAGCTATAAAAAGCGATTGCGCTAAGTAAAAAAATATTTACTTTTTTCATTAATAAAATCAATTTTGTTTGTTTTGGATATAAAAATCGAACAAAGATAGTTTACCATATCGTATAGTCCAATATTTAGTGTAATTTTGCCCTATTATTATTAATGAAACATTTTTTTTAACACAATTCTAAGTTTTCACAATTCTCTAAATTTTTATTTATGAAAAAAACAATTTTACTATTAGCCTTGGCGGCGATGACCGTTGGCAGTGCAACAGCACAAAAAAAATTCCGTATCGGTATGAGCCTCGCGCCTACTTATACTTGGATTACTACGCCTAACGACAATAGCGTTACGCCCGACGGCGGCGTTTTGGGCTTGAATATCGGCGCAAATGCGGACGTGTATTTTGGCGGCGAAGAGAAATACGCGCTCACGATAGGCGCGAGTTTCAGCACCGCGCAAGGCGGCACATTAGTGTATAGCAAAGCGGGCTACCCGTTGCAGCGCACCAAACTATCCGAATTTGATAATAAAGGTGTAGCGTTTGCGGCGGGCGCGAAAATCCGCTACGTCAATCAATATGTCGAGATTCCGTTGGGCTTGAAAATCCGTAATAATATCAACGAAGAAATGGGTATCGGCTACTACATCAACTTGCCGATTGTTACTATCGGCATTCGCACGCAGTCGCAGGGCGACGTAGTAGGCGACGCGGCTGACCCGAACGCAGCTGTACCGATTACAAAAACCCTCAACCTCAAAAACGAAAATATCGGTCCTGATATGGCAATACTTAACTTGTCTATCGGCGCAGGTGCGGGTGTGGAGTATAGTCCCGACGGCGGCAAAACCATCGTCACGGGCGGCATACAATACCAACACGGCTTGATTGACCAAACCACCAATTTTAAACGCCAAACTACGTCGGGCGGCGAAGAAAACGAAAACTCTAACGCACAACTCGGCGGCATAGGCTTGCGCGTAGGCGTTTATTTCTAATTGTAAGATTGTCCTGTAAGGTCTTTTTTCTGACCTTGCAGGTCTATAAGTTAAAAACGACGGAAAAGTTGAACCCAAAAAGGTTTGATTTTTCCGTCGTTTTTTTGTTTTTATAACGCTAATCAATCCGATATTTTATACCGATATAACCCGCCGAGCCTGCCACGGGTGCGAAAATAGTTGCCGCGTCAAAAAGCGGATTAGTCGGGTCGTTTGCGTACAAAATCGGCTGCGCTTGTCGGTAATTCGTCAGGTTTTCGCCACCAATATACACTTCTAAGTGCTTCCCAATCAGCTTATTTACTTGCGCGCCTACCGTGAAATAGGCAGGCGTGATACCACTGCGGCGATAGTCGGGCGCGTCGGGAGGCAGCGGATAAGTATTCGCTACGCTATTCAAATCGGTGATGCGCTGCGCGCCAATATAGTGCGTCACCGCGTTGAAATTCCATACTTTATCAAACGTTTCGTAGTGCAAATTGAGTAAGCCGCGATGTTTTGGCACGAGTTGCCGTTGCAGACCATTCGCAAACGCATCGGTGAACTTGTAGGTAGCGCGCACCTCCAAACGCGGCACTATATAGTACGACCCCGACAGCAAAACGCTATGCGTGACGGAGTTATTGGCGAGGTTTTGTATGGTGATAACGGTCGGCGCGTCCATATCCACAAACACCTGATTCTCAAAATCGGTGCGGTACGCATCTATGTTAAACGCGCCGTCGTGCATATCTATTTTGAAGGTGCGCGTGAAATTCACGCCGTAGTTCCACGCTTTTTCTAACTGTAAGTTATTGGCTATCTGCAAGTTGCGATTAGAAACCAAAACCGCCATGTTTTCGGGCAACACCCGAGCCTCGCGCACGCCGCGTCCTGCGGACGCGCGTACAACCGTTTCACTGTTAAAATTATACTTCAAACTTACACGCGGCGCAACCTGAAACGACTCCCGATCGGGCATCGGCACGCGCACATTTTGCGCATCGGTATAAACGCGGTAATCGGCGCGAACGCCCAAAAGCAAACCAAATTTTTCTTTCCAACTATAATTATATTCTAAAAACGCACCTGGAATATGCTCGCGGCGGCTAAGGTCGATAGTTGTTTTTGCGCCCGACGCGCTATGTATATCTGTTGTTTCGGAATACAAATCTTTGTAATCGTTGTAATAATAATTCGTCCCCATTTTCAGCTTATGGTCTGTATTGTCGATTATCGTTTCGTAAATCATATTCACATAGCCGCTCGTCTGCGTAGCCGCGTAGCTGCGGTTCGTCCCAAAATTAGCGGACATCGTTTGTTGCGTAAAGCTGTACATCGACCCAAAATTTTTGTACGGCGCAGTAAAACCAACGTACCCTAATTTGCCGAAAATCTGCTTGCGGTCGGTCGTCAGCCCAAAGTTGTACGCGCCGCTACCGTGTTGGTATTGCGCCGCGTGTGCGGTTTCGGCAGCTTCGGCGGCGGCAGGCATCATGCCGCCAGCACGTTTTTCGGTGAGGTAATGCAAGGCGGTTTGCCCGCGCCATTTACCCATTTCGTACTTCGTGAGGCTCATCACATTGTACTGCTCGCGGTGCGGCATATCCATAAAGCCGTCATTGTTGAAGTCTTGTTTTAGCTGCATTTTGTCGGCGTGCGCCAATATCGAGGTACTTATTTTTTTATTGAATTTGTGCGCTAAATGCAAATTTAACTCGGTGCGCCCTTGCGTATTCGCAAAAATATTTACCAACAATCGCTCCATATCGTCGGGCTGTTTGAGGCAGACATTTATCTGCCCGACGATGCCTTCCGCGCCGTTCGCGACGGTACTCGCACCCTTCGATATCGAAATATCGTTCAGCCATGTTCCCGCAAAATACTCCAAGCCGTAAGGTGCGCCTAAGGCGTAGAGGTCGGGGCGATTTTCTACCATCATTTGCGTATAAACGCCGCGCAAACCTAGCATTTCTATCTCTTTCGCACCCGTAACGGCATCGGTATAAGCCACATCGACCGTTCCGTTCGTCTCAAAACTTTCAGATAAGTTGCAACACGCCGCTTTGCGCAACTCGCCGCTACCGATTTTTTCTACGTTGAGTTGCGAAAGGGTAGAGGTGAAATTGTCGCGTTTTGCAGCCGTTACTTGCACCGCTCGGAGGTCGGTGAGCGGCTGCATTTTGATGATAATATCCTTTTTTGTGACATCAAAAAATACTTCTTTGGTTTGATAACCCACATAATCGAACAGCAAAGTATCGCCCGTCGAATACGGGATTTCGATACTAAAAACGCCATTTTCGTTCGCTTGCGAGCCTAATAATGCCTTGCGCCAATGCAAACTCACCATACCGATAGGCGCGTCGCGCTCATCAACTATCGTGCCGCTTACCGTGTTTTGCGCCAAGCCGCTTTTTTGTATTATCAATACTAATATGCTGATAAACAAATATTTATATATAGTCATAATATTATTATTTTAGAAATA
>JAYWGJ010000377.1:0-15013 GCA_043778315.1 Saprospiraceae bacterium
TCTACCTAAACCGCGTTTCGTAATACTCTACCACACGCGGGTCGAGGATAATGTCTTGCGGGCGGAGCTTGCTTTTCAGTTGTATGCCGCCTAATGTCCGGCAGCGCGAGAGCGCGACGTAGGTTTGTCCGTGTTCGAACGCGCCGCCGCCTGTCAAGTCTATCATCACGCTATCAAAAGTTTTGCCCTGCGCCTTGTGTATCGTCACCGCCCACGCCAAGCGGAGCGGGAACTGCGTGAACGACCCCACGGGTTCTGATACGATTTCGCCCTTGCCGTTCAAGGCGTAGCGGAGCGTTTCCCACTTCACTTTTTCTACTTCTACGAGGCGTGCGCCGCCGTGTTCGCTGCTGTTTATCTCTACCTTTATGGTGTCGTTGGTGAGCGCAACGACCTGCCCGATAGTCCCATTCACATACTGTTTTTTGCTGTTGTCGTTGCGCACAAACATCACTTGCGCGCCTTCGCGCAACTGCAATTGCATTTCGGCAGGGCAAAGCCGCTCGTTAAAATCGCCGTTTATCAGCCCCGAAAACACCACCATCGGCGCGTTTAGGGCGTTCAATTTGCGCTGATTGAGTTCATTGACGGTTGCGTTGCGCGCCGATAAAGTGATAAAATGACGCGCCTCGTCTTCCTCAGACGGGTCGGGCTGAAATCGCTCGTTGAGCGCGTTTAGCGTCTCTTCGTCCATCTGATTGCTGCGTACTTCGTCGAGCAAACGGATAAAACGGCGGTCGGTTTGTCGGTACATCGTATGCAATTCTATGACCTCAAAATCGGTTTGCGCCATCACTTTCGCCGAGAAAAAATAAGGGCTGTCGTAGGTTGTGTTAAATAAAATATGCTCTTCGGGCGAACTCACCACGGGCGGCAACTGAAACAAATCGCCGAAAAAAATCATCTGTATGCCGCCGTAGGGCTTCGACGGGTCTTTGCCGTTAAGGCGCAAAAAATAGTCGATATTATCCAACATATCGGCGCGCACCATCGATATTTCATCGATAATAATAGCGTCCAATTCTTGGTACAATTTATTGTAGCGGCGCGGTTTTATCTCTTCTTTTTGTAACGGACGCGGCGGAAATCCAAAAAACGAATGCAGCGTCTGCCCTTGTACATTCAGCGCGGCAACGCCCGTAGGCGCAAGCACAACCACTTTTTTGTGCGTCGCGGCGCGAAACGCCTGCAACAGCGTCGACTTGCCCGTGCCTGCTCGACCCGTGATGAAAAACGACTTGCGGCTGCCCTCCAAATGGTCGAGCGTCTCCTGAAACTCGCTACTTAATTTTACGATTGGTTTATCTAACATAAGGCGTCGATTAGTTGTTGTATTATTTTGTGACAACAAAATAGGTGTTGTTATTATAACGCAAAGATATACATTTTTGATTGTATAAGCCGTAGTAAAGTGCTTTTTTGGGTAGAATAATGATTTTACGAATAAAAAATCAATTTTTTCGTTTACAATTTTTTATGATAATAATATCGTAATTTTGACGCTTAAAAGCGAATAAAAAAATCGTTTTAAACTACACATTAACAACAAAAAAATTGTCCGATTCCAATATATTTTTTGCTTGGCGCAACACCGATTTCGCGCACCGTGCCGCGCTCTTTTGCCGCCTCGGTGATTTGCTCGAGGCTCGTGCGGTGATTTTTGCTGCTATAATGTCAGACGAAATGGGCAAACCGACGGCGCAAGGCATCGGGGAGGTCAAAAAATGCGCCAAAGTATGCCGTCATTATGCTGCAGAAGGCGCAAATTATTTGCGCGCCGAAACCGTCCAAAAAGGGAAACTGAACGCCGAAATCCGCTACGAACCAATAGGAACAGTGTTGTCTATATTGCCCTGGAACTTTCCGTTTTGGCAGGTTTTTAGAGTGGTCGTGCCGTCGATAATGGCGGGTAACCTGCACCTCGTGAAGCACGCGCCGAACGTCCCGCGTTGCGCCGCAGCGATAGCCGATTTATTTTTGGAAGCAGGTTTTGAGGAAGGCGTTTACCGCAATTTAGTAATACAAATACCTGAAATAGAAGCAGTTATAGCAAGGGGCGAAGTGCGCTTAGTGACACTCACGGGCAGCGAACGCGCAGGGCGCAGCGTAGCAGGCGTAGCCGCCAAATACCTGAAAAAATGTGTATTGGAATTGGGCGGCTCCGACCCGTTTGTGGTTTGCGCCGATGCCGATTTGGACGCGGCGGCGGCGGCGTTAGTCAGTTCGCGGTTTGGGAACAACGGGCAAGCCTGCAACGCCGCAAAACGGTTGATTGTACACGAATCGATACAAAAAATATTTTTAGAAAAAGTAATCGCTGCCTTGCAGTTGCGGATTAGTAAGCGGGAAGACGAAAGCCAAAATAAACGCGGTAGCGAGGCTTATCCCAATAATTATTTCGACAATTATTTTACGCATTTAGCGCGCCCCGACCTCGCCGAAACGCTCCAAAAACAAGTCAAAACGGGCATCGCGCAAGGCGCGCAAATATTTTTTGAGGCAGGCGCGTGGGACGTTAGCAATAGCATCGTTCCCGTTTTATTAGTACAATTAAACAAAAATAATTTAACCCAAAATCCGCTTTGGTGCGAAGAGGTTTTTGGTCCAGTCCTTGTTTTTATTGGCTTCGCCACCAACGACGAAGCCCTACACTTGGCGAATGATACCGTTTATGGTTTAGGCGCGACCGTTTTTACAGCCAACAATACTACTGCCGATTTTTTTGCGCGAAGCATAGAAGCGGGTTTTGTGGCGGTCAATCAAGCCGTCAGCTCCGACCCATTAGTGCCGTTTGGCGGCGTGAAAAACTCGGGGTTCGGGCGCGAACTCGGCAGCTTAGGTATGCGCGAACTATGCAATGTGAAAACGGTAACTATTGGCGATAAGACTTAAAAAAAGCGACGTTTCTTGTACAGAAACGCCGCTTTTTTGAAAATCAATGAATAACTATTTGTCGTCTTTTTGGTCTTTTTGTCCGCGACCTTTGCCGCGACCTTCGCCTTTTGAGCGGTTGGCTTTGCGGTAATCGCGTAGTTTATCGGCTTTATCTTTGCCGATAGTCGCATCTACCTCCGCTTTTTGCTCTTCGTGTTTCGCTTTCACCTGCGTTTTGCGTTGTGCGGGTGTGAGTTCGGTATTATTTTTGATGGCAGCCATTTCGCCTTTGCGTTTTTGGCGCGTAGCGCGTAATTTGGCGCGGTCATCTTCGGTCAGTCCTGCGGCTTTTGCGGCAGCGTCGGTGCGCGCTTTGCGCTCCGCTCCTTTTTGAGTCGGCGTACCCGCCTGATTGGGCGATACCGAAGAAGGAACTGCTTCTTTGCGCGCCGCGCCTACTCCGCCTTGCGCGAGTGCGGCGGTCAAACTTGCTCCTATTAGGAGGAACGACAAAATAAATTGTTTCATGGTAATGATTGTTTAAAATGAAAATTATTGAAGAATTTTGAAATTATGTCTTTATGACCTTATGCTTTAAAAAACGTTTAATGGAGGTGTAGCGTTTAAGTTTTTATTAACAAATAGGGCATTGAATTAGGCAACAAAAAAATAAAATTAGCTATTATTTTGATTTATAACTAAATAGCCGTCGTATAAATAATATTTCTACTTATCTTTGTAGGACGATTTTGATACAATTCAAAAAACAATTGTGCAACAGCACGCAATAATATATATGTTGGAAAATAATACGAACACCACACCGCAAAACGAAGGCGCATCGAGCGGTATGCCGCCAAAAAAACTCACCGTTTGGCTGCCCTTTTTATTCGCGGTCGTTTTGGCATCAGGAATGCTTATCGGCAAACGAATGTCTAATTTTGTAGGCGAGCGCATCGGCGAGCGCGCGGGCGCAGCGCAAGGGAGCGGACGGCTCGAGGAAATATTGCATTATATTGACTCCAAATATGTGGACGGCGTGAAACCCGACAGCATAGAAGAGCGCGCTATCGAGCATTTATTAGAAAATTTAGACCCGCATTCTGCGTTTATCCCTGCCCGCGATTTGCAAGCCGTGAACGACGACTTGGGCGGCGAGTTTGAAGGTGTAGGCATAGAATTTGCCTTACTGCACGACACTATTAATGTGATGAACGTCATTGGCGGCGGTCCGTCGGAGCGCGCAGGGCTGCAGCTCGGCGACCGCATAGTGAAGGTAAACGATACGTTAGTAGCAGGCGTAAAGCTCAAAAGCAGCGACGTTGTGCATAAATTGCGCGGACCGAAAAGCTCTCGCGTGACCGTCAGCGTACTCCGCAACGGCAGCAAAACGCTCTTGTCGCTCGCGATAACACGCGGAAAAATACCGCTTTACAGCGTGGACGCATCGTTTATGGCTGCGCCCAATATTGGTTATATAAAGGTGTCGAAGTTTGGCGAAAAAACGTATTCGGAGTTTATGAACGCCTCCGAAGAACTCAAAACGCAAGGCATGAAAAACTTGATTATAGACCTTCGCGGCAACGGCGGCGGCTATTTGGAGGCGGCTACGCGCATTTTAGACCAATTATTTCCCGAAAAGACGCTTTTAGTTTATACCGTCGGGCGCGAAAAAGACCGCCGCGACTACACCTCGAAAGGTCACCCAACCTTTAATTTCGGTAAAATAGCGGTGTTGATAGACGAAGGTTCTGCCTCCGCGTCCGAAATCACGGCAGGCGCGTTGCAAGACCACGACCGCGCTACCATCATCGGTCGCCGTAGTTTTGGCAAGGGATTAGTACAAGAGCAGTACGACCTCACCGACGGCTCTGCGCTCCGCCTCACGGTTGCGCGCTACTACACGCCGTCGGGTCGCTGCATTCAAAAACCGTATAAAGGCAAAAGTAAGGCTTACGACGACGACCTTTCAGAGCGCGTAAAAGATGGCGAATTGAGCCACGAAGACACCACCAAACAGGACAGAAAAACCGCTTTCGCGACCGATAACGGACGCAAAGTATATGGCGGCGGCGGCATCATGCCCGACGTTTTTGTGCCAATTGATACTATAAGTAACAACCGTTATTTGGGCGAATTGATACCGTTTATCTCCGAGTTTAGTTTTCAATATTTCACCAAAAACAGCAGCACGCTCAAAGCAAAATATGCCGATATGACCGCTTTCGCAAAGGAATATGAGGTTTCCGATGCGTTCGTAAAAGATTTAGTAGCGTTCGCCGCAACACAAAAAGTAAAGCCAAACCCTGCCAAACTCGCTGCTTGCGAGCAGTCGCTCAAAACGCGCATCAAAGCATACCTTGCGCGCCAATTATTCAAAGATAAAGGATTTTATTTTGTAATAAACCAAAACGACGCTACTTTCAAAAAAGCAATTGAAGCCCTAAAATAGGAATTTATTGCTTACCGCTTTGTTTACCTTTCTAACGGTCAAAAGTTCATTGCTTACAGCTTACCGCTTTCAATGCCTCTCTAACGGTCAAAAGTTCATTGCTTACAGCTTACCGCTTTCAATGCCTCTCTAACGGTCAAAAGTTTATTGCTTACAGCTTACCGCTTTCAATGCCTTTCTAACGGTCAAAAGTTTATAGCTTACAGTTCAAAGTTTATCGTTTTTTTATGTCACAGCGACAGAATTTTTTTTGGGCGAGCTACGCCGACTTGATGACGAGTTTATTTTTCATCATGCTAGTGCTGTACGTCCTGACGTTTAAGATTTTGAAGCAACGCGAGGAGCAATACAAGGTGAAAGCGCAGCAATACGACCGCATGATGCAACTCGAGCAGAGCCTAAAACCCTTAGACGACAAGAAAAATTTTGAATATGATAAAGAATTTAAGCGTTTCACACTAAAAAAACAAGTGAATTTCATCGTGGGGCGCAACGAAATACCCGCATCTGACGGCAAAGCCTTATTAGAGGCAGGGCGAAAATTAGAAGCGGTTATCACCGCCGCGAACAAAACAAAAGGCGTGAAATACTTGGTTATCATAGAGGGCATGGCGAGTAAAGACAACTATTCCCTCAATAATGAACTCAGCTACGCTCGTGCGAAAGCGGTTTTGGACTTTTGGCGACAAAGCGGCGTGCGCTTCAATCCCGATATTTGCGAACTTATAGTGGCAGGTAGCGGAACGGGCGGCATCGGCAGAAGTAAATACGAAATACTCAACCAACGGATTTTGGTGCAAGTGATACCGAAAGTAGGAAAATAGGAAGCTATAAGCCTTTTGACCCTCGCGAAGGCAGTTTATCGCTTACAGTTCATAGTTTAAAGTAAAAATAGCCCTCGCGAAGGCAGTTTATCGCTTACAGTTCAAAGTTTAAAGTAAAAATAGCCCTCGCGAAGGCAGTTTATCGCTTACAGTTCATAGTTTACAGCTCAAGTATATGTCATTTATAGTAGGAATAGCGGGCGGCAGCGGAAGCGGCAAGACCACATTTAAGCGTAAACTCGCCGAGCGATTCAGCGAAGCGGAGATTTGTCTGATTTCGCAAGACGATTATTACAAACCGACCGACGCGCAACTCATAGACTCTAACGGCGTAACGAACTACGATATGCCAACCTCGATAGACGAAATCGCCTTCGCCGACGCGCTCTCGCGGTTGCGCCGAGGCGAAACTATCGAGCGTTTAGAATACACTTTTGGCAACCCGAATATCGTTCCCAAAACGATTGTGTTCCGTCCCGCGCCGATTATTTTGGTGGAGGGATTGTTTGTTTTACACCACGAGTCGGTGCGCAAACAGTTGGATTTTAGTATTTTAGTAGATGCGAAAGATGTATTTAAAGTGTCGCGCCGTATCCGCCGCGACGCGATAGAGCGCGGCTACGAACTCGCCGACGTGCTGTACCGCTACGAAAATCACGTCATGCCGTCTTACGACCGATACATCGCGCCGTTCAGCTCCGAAGTTGATATTATCATCAATAATAACAGTAATTTTGAACGCGCCATAGATATGACGGCAGCGTATTTGCACTCGTTATTATAGGTTTGCGGGTTGAAACCCACACGCCCAATCGCCGCACAAGAAGCACCTTGCAATTGAATGCAAGGTGCTTTTTATATTTGTAAGCAAAAAAATAAACTTAGTTAGTAAACTAAGCTATTTTAGCAACGTGACGGGTCAATTTGCCTTTCAAGTTGTTAGCTTTGTTTTTGTGCCAAGTACGGCGTTTTGCCAAACGGTCGATGATAGAGATTACTTTTGGTAACATTTCCGTAGCTGCCGCCTTGTCGGTTGAACTGCGTAAAACTCTCATCATATTACGTGCCGTTTTCTTAACATAACGGTTTGCGAGTCTTTTCTTTGCGTCCTGACGGATACGTTTTTTAGAAGATGCGTGATTTGCCATTGTATATATTTATATAATTTTTTTGTGGAATATTATTAATGAACACTATTAGGAATGAAGAGAAAATAAGGTACTGAATGTTGTGGGGCAGAATTTTGGGTTCAAACAAGGCAGATTTGAGGCGCGATGCCGTGCATCGTAACGAAAATCTAACGCAATTTTGGCTCAAAAGACAAGTCAGAATACAATAACCTATTTTGGACGCGCTCCTTAATACAAACGTTTCTTTTTGTATTTACTCTTTCGGCTTGCAAAGGTAAGGTAAACGATTGAAATAATCGAATATTTTTTGCTTTTTATTCAAAATTGTTTTGTGTGGAATAAAGATAAAAAAATTCTTTACGCCAATTCCCCGTCGCTATCCCGATGTGGCAATGTCAATTTTGCTTGTTCTTTCTCCTCCCAAAGTTCTTTCGCTTGCTCTACCCAGCGTCCGCGCTTAATGCGGTCGGGGAAAAAGCCGATAGTAGCGGTCAGTACGTTGATAAATTCATCATCAAACATACTCATCTGCTCGTAAGTGTAGATGCCTGCGCCGTGTAGTTTCTCCTCTATAAATTGCCCGATACCGCCAATTAGTTTAAAATCGTCCTTTTCGTTTGGCGACGCATAAGGTATGTATTCACCAATCATCGCTTGTAGGCGGGTCGCGGCTTCTTTTTGCGTAAGCGTAATTTCTTTCTCGCCTTTGCCAGGTTTACCAATCACATAAACTCGTTTTACTTCGTCTTTTTCTTTGCGTTGCAGCATCGTTTCCAACGAGTTAGAGGTTTCGGAGAGTGTCCGTTGCAGGTCGTCGCGCTCCTGCTCGAGCAGCGTGTTTACATAGCGAAGCGAGTTCACGTCTTGCTGCAACTGTATCAAGGCGGCTTCGTCGATATTGCCGATTTGTTTGCGTAGCTCTTCGGTCGCCTCCTCCGCATGCTCCGTTTGCTGATTAGCGGCTTTGAGCGAGCGTTGTAGCACCTGAATATTCGTCTCGAGGTCATCTATTCGTTGCTCGAGCTTAGTTTGCCCTTGCTGCCACGCGGTAGAGGAAGTTTGTAGCGTCTCTAATTCGTCGGCGAGTTGTCCCTTTTTGATGTCTGTTTCGTGCGCCGCACGATGCAGCCGCTCTATCTCTAACGACTGCCGTTTGATGTCGGCTTCGCGCACGCCGTACCGCTCACTCACGCTGTTGAGGTCAAGTTGCATCGCTTGTGTATCCAAAATAGCCGCGTCGCGCTCGCGGCGCAACTGATGCGACTGACGAAAACCCGCCACGCGCCCCGTCACAAATCCTATCAAAAAAGATATAGTTAGGAATAAAATAAGCAAGAGACTTTCTTGTGTGAAAAAACCGTCGAAATAAGGCATTTATTGTATTGATATAAATGTATGTATAATAAAAATAGACTGCAAATGTACAACAATATATTGAAACGAAGCTAAGTATAAGACGCGATTGTAGTGAAAAGGTTTTGTATATCGCTATTTATTTTATGCTTATTTTAGGCCGATGCGAATATCTATTTTCTGACTTTTGAGGAGGTCGGCAGGTGACGCACTTGCGATAGCAGCTTCTTTATTAATTTTTATATTTGTTTTTATTTGTTTTGTACGCAAACCTAATGCCAAAAAGCAAACCTTGATGGCTTCGGCGCGTTGATGCGCTAACTTCTTGGTAGTAGATGTATTATAATTTTTGGGAATATTTATGATTATATTCAACTCATTATCAGTATTTTGCGATAAATATTTGACCACCAAATCGGCGTATTGTAGGAATGCAGGCTTAGGGCGAAAAGTTGCCGTTTTGTCTAAAAAATTATATTCGTAAAACGACATATTATTAAAAACGCCTATAATACCTGGTGCATCGGCGTTCGTAATTTGAAATTTTAGCTCGTTCGGCGGTAAATCAGTCAGTTCGTCGGCGATAGCGATGCGCGTCGGCGGAATCCCTAAATCAATCAATTGCCCCCGCGCCTTGTTTGCACGCTCGAGTCCTTTTGTTTCATAAACCGAACTACTGTTTTCGCTCCTTTGGTATTTCCCGATTACCGTAAGTCTTGTTTTCGGCATCGCTTGTAGCATTTCGGTCAGTTTTTTGATAAAAATTTTATTGTTTTGCGTCAAGCGAAACGTAAGGTCTGGCTCGTTCACCTCCAACGACTCGTAGCCGCCGAGCAGCAGCGAGTCACCGTAGTATAGCATCAAATTATCCTGACGCGGCGGCTTATTGAAAAGCATCTGCCCTGTATCCGTGATAGGACTATTTATTTTATTACCATGCTGCCGCACCTCGCAAATAATATAGTGCCGCGCCCATATCATATACGCAATATAGACCAAAAAGCCCACCGAAAATACCCTCATATTTCTATTTTTACTTGCTAATCAGTATATAATGTATTATGATTATTTGTCAAGCAAATGTAAGGAGATTTTTCATTATTTTTCATCATTACCCATTATATTACTTTAAGTATATGTTTTAAATTAGGCGTGATTATCGGGAACGCCGAAAAATAGTTAAAACGTAGCAAAGTATCTATGTCCCTAATAAAAAGTATTTTCGTGAAATGCAGTTATTTATTTCAACTTTGCGAAGCATGAAAGTTGCAATAAATAACAAATGAAACTTAAAAATACTTTATTAGCTGTCAGCTTCGGTGTAGGTTTAAGCTATTTTTCAAGTGTAGATAAATAATCACAACTAATTTATTTCAGCTATTTATTTTATAATATCCATCGTTACCCAAAACGAGGTTGGGCAGCGTTTTATGCGCATCAAAATAGGTCATAATTGGCAGTAAACTTACCCACAAATTCGCGTTTTCAAGCGATTTTTCAGGCGACATTTCAGGCGATTTTTCGGGTGTATTTGGCGGGTTACGAAACGGAAATATATGGACAGGAATATCAATTTGTCCTTTTTCTTTGGCAGCTTGCGCCAACAAATAAAGCTCTTTTATCGCATCGTCGGTCATCGCGAGGCAGCCGATAGACGCGCAACCGCCATGTATAAAAATGTCGCCGCCCGGTTTCGTCGCGTCACAAAAACGTAGGTCGGATGGGTTCGGGTAATCTAAGCCGAGCGAAAGGTGATAATCGCTTTTCGGATTGAAACGGTTGATGTGATACACGCCTTCGGGGACTTGTTTGTCGCCTTCGCGCCGCTTTGCGCCAAGCGCGCCCGAAGCTGCACAAATCGGGTACGAATGAAACAAAATGTACTGCTTCATGCTATCTTGTACATACAATTCCAATATTTTTTCGGACTTAAAAGCACGAAAATATATGGGTTTTCCCAATTGCAAACCTTTGTCAATCAGTGCTTTACGCAATTGCGCACCTTTTTCGGCTTCGGCAGCCACCACACGCTCAGGCAGTGTATTGCAGGCGATATTTGTGACACTCATTAGCAGTAAAAAATAAATGGAATTGGCAATTTTTTTCATTATAAATAAAATTATGTTTACAAAACCTGTACCTCTACCCGTCTGTTTTTGGCGCGTCCGTCGTCGGTTGTGTTCGGCGCGATTGGTTTTGTTTGCCCCAAACCCTTACTTTCCAAACGCTGCGGCGCAATGCCTTTGCCTTGCAAATAACTGCTGACCGCTTTTGCACGACTACTCGACAAGCTCAAATTAGCCGCCGCCGCGCCGTTATTATCCGTGTGTCCGATAATCGCGATGCGCAATTCGGGACGTTTTTGTAGCATCGCCACCAATTTATCCAACTCCGCAAACGACGTATTAAGCAAGCTGCTTTTGCCACTTTCAAAGTAAATATTATCGAGTACGAGTGTTTCGCCTTTTTTGATGCGCTCCAAACTCGGCTTAGGCGCGGTTTTTTCTACATGCACATCGTCGATAAAAAAATATTCATTGTGCTTAATATCGGCAACAGATGTCCCCCAAAAACCAATACTAAGGTAATTTATAAGCGTAGTTGGCACAAAATCGTATTCCAAAGTGACCCATTCGCCCTCCTTGAAGCTACGGTCTGCCATAAATATAATTGGTTTTTTGGTCGGGTCGGGTTTTACCCGAACATCGACAGGTTTTTTATTTTCTGCTAATTTCAGCGACAAAAACGACTTATCGAGCGTCGTGCCTTCGTTCAAACCGAAGTCATTAAGGTAGCTCGCTTGATAGCTAATATGATAGTTTTCGCCTGCTATTAAGGGCGCGTCGAGGCGCACTTCTATCCGCTCCCGCCAACCACTATTTTTATTAAAACCGATGCCCGCCATGCAATTTCCTTCGGCTGCTTTTTGCAGCGCAAAGCGCGCATCTTTCTCATTTACAGGGATATACGGAATACGGTCGTCGATTAGGTCGGGATTGTTTTCGGCGGCGTACCAAGGCGCAACGCGCTCGTCGAACGTCTCGGTGCTACCGATGCGCTTTATCGCAGACGGCGTATCCGTCCATAGCTCAAAGCTGTAATTCGGGACTAAGTTTTGCGCGAAAGCGAAGTTTGGCGCAGCAATAATAGCGAGTAAAAAGGTTTGTTGTAGCATGATTTTATGGTTTAGAATAAGTGTATGTTTAAAATTAGGCGTGATTATCGGGAACGCCGAAAAATAGTTAAAACGTAGCAAAGCGTGGGTTTAATCTATTTTTCAAGTGTAGATAAATAATCACAACTAATTTTATTCAGCTATTTATTATTAAATAATCGTTATCATTTCTAACGAAATCTTAGTAATTTTTATTTTACAATAACAAATCATCTAATACTTTCGCTGCCGCTTTTGCGTCCATTTTGCCCTTTGTTATTTTCATTGCTTCGCCCAAAAAGAAGCCCGAAAGCCCTTTTTTTCCTTTTTTATACTCGGCTACTTTCTGCGGATATTTCACCAAAATCGCTTCCAAAACCGTCGTAATATCAGTGTCATTTTTCGTTTGCGACAAGCCCAATTTTACTATCCATTCCGCTACCGTGCTACGCTGATTTTGGTGCAGTTTTGGTAATAATTTGCTTTCCGCAATATTTTTATTGATAGTATTATTTTCTACATTTTTTATTAATTCAACTAATGTAATTGCTTGAATACCAAAATTTTGTATATTTATATTATTAGCATTTAAAAAAGCGGTAACTGCATTGAGCAGCCAATTTGCGGCTGTTTTTGCTGCCAAATTATGCGAAAGCATCGCCTCAAAATACGCCGAAATATCAATATCGGAAGACAGTAAATTGGCTTCGTAAGCCGATAAATTGAGGTCGTGGCAGTACCGCTCAAAACGCGCCGAAGGCAGCTCGGGCAACGCCTTATTTATGGCATCGATGTACGCTTCACTCAGGCGAACGGGTGGCAAATCGGGTTCGGGAAAATAGCGGTAATCGTGCGCGTCTTCTTTGCTACGGAGCGCAGAGGTAGTGCCGTTTTGCGCGTCGAAACTGCGGGTTTCCTGTGCGATACCGCCGCCGTTTTCTATAATCGCGATTTGTCGCGCCGCTTCGTAGTTTATTGCTCGGCGCGCATTGCGCATCGAGTTCACGTTTTTTACTTCGCAACGCTGCCCAAACTCCGCCGCACCGACGCGCCGAACCGACACGTTGCAGTCGCAGCGCATTGCGCCCTCCTCCATATTGCCGTCGGAAACGCCCGTGAAACGGACGATTTTTTGTAGTTCGGTCAGAAAAGCGACGACCTGTTCGCTGCTCCTAAAATCGGGTTCGGTCACTATTTCGAGGAGCGGAACGCCTGCACGGTTGAGGTCGATGCACGAAGCGTCGGGCGCGAGGTCGTGTATCAATTTGCCCGCGTCTTCCTCTATATGTATGTGGTGCAGACGGATTTCGTGCGCGCCGTCGCCGACCCTAAAACGCAACTTTCCGCCTATACAAATCGGGTTTTCGTTTTGTGTAATTTGGTAGCCTTTCGGCGAATCGGGATAAAAATAGTTTTTTCGTTCAAACGTACTTGCTTGATTTATAGTGCATTGCAGCGCGCAACCTAAGCGGACGGCGCACTCTACTACGCGCTCGTTGAGGTACGGCAACGTACCTGGATAGCCAAGCGAAACGATGCTGATTTGTGTGTTTGGTGCTGCGCCAAACGTAGTGCTGTCGCCACAAAACGCCTTCGACGCTGTACCGAGTTGGACGTGTATCTCTAAGCCAATGACGGTTTCGAAGTTCATCTTATGGGTGTTTTATAGCTGTGATATAGCTGTAATTGAGGTGCGATGCAGGTACAATTTTATAGCTGTTCGCTCGTCATACCGAAGCGGCGTTCGCGGTTTTGGAAATCATAAATCGCTTCATACAAGTCCTCTTTACCGAAATCGGGCCACATCGTATTCGTAAAATACAATTCAGCATAGGAAAGTTGCCACAACAAAAAATTGCTGATGCGATGCTCGCCGCTCGTTCTAATCATGAGTTCAGGGTCGGGCATACCCGCCGTCGCAAGGTGATTAGCGAAAATCGTTTCGTTTATATTTTCGGGTGCGAGCGTACCCGCCGCTACTTGCGCGGCGAGGCTTCGAGTAGCGCGAAGCATTTCCCAACGCGCCGAATAATTGAGCGCGAGGACGAGTGTCATGCGCGTATTGTGCTGCGTAGCGGCTATCGCTTCGGCGAGTTCGGCGGCACAGTCGGCGGGCAGATGCGCCAAGTTGCCGATAGCTTGCAGGCGGATATTATTTTTATTCAGCGTAGGTACTTCGGCGCGAATAGTATGCACAAGCAGCGTCATCAGCGCGTTCACTTCGTCGACAGGGCGATTCCAGTTTTCGGTCGAAAACGCGTACATCGTGAGGTACTCGACACCGATTTCGGCAGCCGCTTCGGTGGTGTCGCGCACGGCAGTCACGCCGTTTTGGTGTCCGAAAACCCGCGCCTGCCCTTGCTGTTTTGCCCATCTACCGTTGCCGTCCATGATAACGGCGACGTGTTTTGGCAGCCGCGAGAGGTCTATTTTATCTTTATACATTGGGTGTGTTAATTGAAATGTAGGCGAACGGGTAGGCGACATTGTACTCGAACGGGCTGCCCGTTGCGCGTAGCAGGTATCCATTTTGGCATCAATTCTAAGGCTTTAATCTGTTCTTTCTCGCATGAATTGTAATCGGCAGTCGCTTTATTATTCATACAAATATCAGAAACTGCACCGTCTTTTTCTATTGTAAATAATATATTTATCTTATCAATTGAATTGCCATCGGCATCAAAACATACTTTATTGCTAACATTTTGACTCAAAAATTGGTAAAAATCGGTTTCTCCGCCTACATATTTTGGCTTTGTTTCTACTTCCGAAATCATATATATCTTTTCTGTTGCTTGCGCCAATAATGGGTTTATATTGGCGATAAGCAGCAAAAAACAAGGAAAAATGTATCTTATTTGGTTAATTTTCATCATTCGATACACAAATATACGCCCGCAAACGCGGCTATCAAAAATAGCAAAACGCTCGCCATCATCACCGACAACCGAATGTGGCGCACAAAACCCAAAATATCGTCGCGATGCGCTGGGTGAAGCGGCACTATTTCGGCTGCTACACGTTTCGCGTTGAGCAAATCAGAGAACTCGAGTTGTACGTTCGCCTGGCGCAACCGCTTGAAATAGCCCAACACTTTCCACCTGAAATACAGGTTGAAAAGCACCGTAATAATAAAAATAACGATGATGCCTACGGCAAAAAATGCTTTCATAAATTAAAGTTTTTGGCTCACAGTTTTTAGTTTACCGCTTATCGCTCACAGTTT
>JAYWGJ010000378.1:0-14981 GCA_043778315.1 Saprospiraceae bacterium
GCCAATTTTCCCACAGAGTCAAACAAAGTTATTGCACGGAGTTCTCACAGAGTTTTCGTACGAGTTTTTTGAGTTCACCGAGTATTTAAGCTAATTTTCAAAGAAAATTAGCTTAAATTTGACCAACAGTTTTGAAAAATGCTTTTTAAAAAATAAAAAATGTATGTAATTACAACCCGCTCGTCAAGTGTTATTGAAAAATCTTGATTTTTTAATACCACTACTCCGTAAACTCAAATTGTCTGATGATAAAAAACGCTGTGAGAACTCCGTGCAAAAACTCCGTGAAACGTTGTGGGAGGAGTTAGCACGGTACACATTCTCCTACGAATATAAAGCTTTATATACTCTCTTTTTCTACAACTTTCCGACAGCCCACCTTGTAGGTTTAAATATCAACTACTTATACAATAAAATATTTTTAATATGCTAAGTGTAGCTAACTAATATATAATTTCGAATTTTTATTAGCGAAAATTCGCTGTTATTCTTTTTCGTTTCAAAAAAACGCTGTACATTAGCGGCGCGAAAGGCATTAGATTGAAATAAAATTAACTAAAATAAATTCATTAAAATAATTTATATCCAACAAAAATGGAAGCGTACATAGTGAAAGGTTACCGCACGGCGGTAGGAAAATCAGGTAGAGGCGGCTTCCGCTTTTACCGCACCGACGACCTCGCGGTCGATGTGATTAAGGCGATGATGGCGAAAACGCCCGAACTTGACCCCAAATTGGTGGACGATGTGATAGTGGGCAATGCGTTCCCCGAAGGCGAGCAAGGCTTGCAGATTGGGCGTATGATTGCGATGCGTGCATTAGGCAAAGAGGTGCCGGGTTTTGTGATAAACCGCTATTGCGCGTCGGGTTTGGAGGCGATTAGTTTGGCAGTAGCCAAAATAAAAGCAGGCATGGCGCACTGCATTATCGCGGGCGGCGCGGAGAGCATGAGTTCGGTCCCGATGACGGGCTACAAGCTCGCGCCGAACTACGACGTGGCGAAAGACACGCCCGATTATGTGGTCGGTATGGGCATTACTGCCGAAGCGGTGGCGAAAAAATGGAACGTGAGTCGCGAAGACCAAGATACTTTTGCGTATCAATCGCACGTCAAGGCGGCAGCCGCGATAGACGCGGGCAGGTTCACGGACGAGATAGTTCCTGTTGAGGTGACCGAGGTTTTTGTGAAAGATAACAAGCGTCAAGAGCGCAAATATACGGTGGCGATGGACGAAGGCGTGCGCCGCGACACGTCGGTGGAGGGTTTGGGTAAGCTCAAACCTGCCTTCGCGATGGGCGGCTGCGTGACGGCAGGCAACTCGTCGCAGACCTCCGACGGTGCGGCGTTTGTGCTAGTGATGTCGGGCGAAATGGTTGAGAAATTGGGCTTAAAACCAATGGCGCGCATGGTCGCGTGCGCGGTTGCGGGCGTGGACCCGCTCTATATGGGCATCGGTCCGTGCGCGGCTATCCCGAAAGCGTTGGCGCAAGCGAACTTGAAATTGGAAGACATCGATTTGATAGAACTGAACGAAGCGTTTGCGGCGCAGTCGCTGGCGGTTATCCGCGAACTCGGCTTGGACACGAGCAAAGTGAACGTGAACGGCGGCGCGATTGCGCTCGGTCACCCGTTAGGTTGTAGCGGCGCGAAACTCACGGTGCAGCTCCTCAACGAGATGAAACGCCAAAACAAAAAATACGGTATGATTTCGGCTTGCGTAGGCGGCGGACAAGGCATCGCAGGTATTTATGAAATGATGTAGAAAATAATAAAAAACGCTGTTTTTGTGACAAAAAAAATGCCTACCGAATCGATGGATTTGGTAGGCATTTTTTTTCTTTTATAATTATCAATCCAATAACTCCGTTTCCAAAATATGCTTAAAGTGCCGCAAAACGGCGATAATATGTAGTAAATCGTCGCGTTCGGTGCAGTCGTAGGTTTTGGAGACGCAGTAAGTTCGGTCTTTGAGTATCACAAATCGCCATATCGCGCCCACCACTTCGCAGCCGTAAAGCGGCTTGCCATTATTATTTTTTTGTTGTGCGATAAGAAATGCCTCGAGGAGTTGTCCCATCGAATCTCCCGACGGGTTTTTGAGTGGTTTATACTCCTGGAAGTGAAAATACGGTATTTTAGGTATGCCAATCGCGCCTCCAGCAATCATATAATCAATTTTGGTTTTCAGAAAATAACCGTCTATGGTACTTTCAATTGTTTTTTCGTAAAAATTGAGGTAGCGGCTTGTATTTTCCAAATTGCCCAAGTAAAGTACGAAAGAGATGAACTGCATTTTGAGGTCTTCCTCTTGCCAGCCAATGATATTTTCGGTTACGTTTTTGTGTATTTTATTAAATAACTCCTCCTCCGAACTACTCAGTATGGTAGCGGTAGTGACCCACTGCGACATCAACGGAGCAGCATGATTACCGAGCAGACGGGTCAAACCGAAGTTATCCATCATTTCAGTTTCGGTGTACGATTTTATTTTTTTTGCCATAATGATTTTATTTTTTGAATAATTACAAATGCCCTAAATTTAATCTTAATCTAGTAACTCCGTTTCCAAAATATGCTTAAAGTGCCGCAAAACGGCGATGATATGTAGTAAATCGTCGCGTTCGGTGCAGTCGTAGGTTTTGGAGACGCAGTAGGTTCGGTCTTTAAGTATCACAAATCGCCATATCGCGCCTACCACTTCGCAGCCGTAAAGCGGCTTGCCATTATTATTTTTTTGTTGTGCGATAAGAAATGCCTCGAGGAGTTGTCCCATCGAGTCGCCCGACGGGTTACGATGCGGCTTATACTCTTGAAAATGAAAATACGGCAAATCAGGTATGCCAAACGTGCCTTTTGCTATCATATAATCCGTTTTTGTTTTCAGAAAATAACCATCGACTGTATCCTCGACCACTCGCTCGTAAAAATTTGAGTAGGTTTTGGTATTTTCGAGGTTAGCGATGATGAGAACGGGCGCGATAAACTGCATTTTCAATTCCTCCTCCTGCCAACCGATAATGTTTTCGGTAGCGTTGCGATATACTCTATCAAAAAGGCGTTGGTCGAGGTCGTCGAGAATGGTAGAAGTTTCTGTCCACCGCTCCATAATCGGGTGCGCTTTATTACCAAAAAGGCGCGTCAAGCCGAAAGTTTTTATCATTTCACCCTCGGTGTACGATTTTATTTTTTTTGCCATAATGATTTTATTTTTTGAAATAGACACAAAGATACGATTTTATAGATTGATAATAAATAAAAAATATTTAGTTAAGTACCTGACAGCTAATAAACACGGTTATAATCCTCGCTTATTTTAAAGCTAAACGTTCGCTACGCTACTTTATTTTAAAATTGCGCTTTACGGATAACCGTGCTTATTTTGCGACATCTACTTATACAATAAAAAAACAGAAAAATGTGACATTTATACCTGCAAAATAATATTTGTTGAAATAATGATTTACCTTTGTATAAGGAATATTCAGATTATTAACATTTTTCCCGGAACAAAATTATTTTAAAAAAAATTAAAACATGAAAAAATTTATTCTATTGTGCTTAGTCGCAATGACGAGCATCAGCACGGGCGTAGCGCAAAAGGTGACGGCGAAATGGAGCGAAGAGCAAGACCCGAAAAAAGGCACGCCCACAGACAATTTTTGGGTAAAAAACGGTAAGGTGTTTTTTGTCAGTGAGTTTGGTATCACTACCGCAGATGTCAAAACACTGAAAATTTTGGAGAAGCATGACTTTAAAGTTGCCACCAAGAAAACGACCTTTTTAGAGGTAGTGATGGTGAAAGGTAAAGTATGGCTTTTCACGCGCAATACCGCCGATAAAGTGAATTATGTCAAGGCTTACCCGATTGATGATAACGGTAAGGTAATAGAAGCACCTATCGAGTTGGCAGCGTTTAAAGATGATAAAAAAACATTTGCGACCGATAATAAAGGCACGACAGTTATTATATTGAACTCGCGCGACTCGAGCAAAATCGCCGTAGTGATTAACAGTAACGGTAAAGAAAAGGAGAAGGCACTGTCTTATGTCAATGTGTTCGATACAGATTTAAAACGGCTTTGGACGCAGGTGATTGAGTTCCCTTATATCCAAAAACAATTTCAAGTAAAATGCAACGTGGTCACTAATACGGGCGAAATTCAGTTGGTGACTAAGGTTTACGACGACCAAAAAGCGGAGGAATGCAAAAGCGAAACCCAGGCAGCCTACAAATACGTTATCTGCACTTACAGTGCCAAAAACAGCAAAGGTAAGGAGACCGCAGTGGATTTGGGCGGTAAGTTCGTCGGAAGTATTTACGTCAAAACCCGACCAGATAATGGCAATACAATGATTATTGGGCTTTATGCCAACAAAAATACCAATAAATCATTCACATCGACTATGGTGCTAAACGGCTTTTTCTATACGGAGGTAGCACCAGACGGCAAGGTTGCTAATAAATATACGACCGAAATAAACGCGACGAAAATAAAAAGTATATCCAAAGAGATACTCCGCGAAAAGGAAAACGGCATGACTGCTCAATTGATGATTAAAGATGTATTTTTTAAGAAAGATGGTAGTATTGTAGTCCTCACCGAGCAGTTTTATAGTACATTTAGCCAACAATATAATTCGAAAGGGCAACCAAGTGGCAGTAGCACAATTTATCATGCAGATGATAATATTGTGCTATCGTTTGACCCAAAAGGCAAACTGAAATGGGCAACAGACGTACCCAAAAGACAAGCGGCAGCAAATCTGCAGAGTAGTGTAGGGGCAAGAGCCTTTTTCAAAAACGATAATTTGTTTTTAATTTATATCGACCTCCTTACTAATTTAAAAAAAGAACCCGACGGTACGCCACCAAGCACAGCCAGAGGTGTTCCTGCTGTGACGGCGATTGCCTTAATCGCCTCCGACGGCAAGCTCACGCGCAAAGCCTTTAATGCGCCGAAAGAGTCGAAAGAATACGTCTATTTTAGAAATTGGAGCGAGAGGCTAAACGATGACGAGTTTTTATATACTGCCGTTAAAAGTAGGCTATTTAACTACAAATATAAATTGGTGCGCATGAAATTAGAACCATAAATAGCAGTTTAGTTAGAACCATAAACAAAATCACACATTCATTTATTAATAATATGAAATCGACGATAAAAACAATGCTGTGCGCCGTCGCGATATCTGTACTCAGTATCAATTCCGCTTTCGCGCAATACGACAAGCGCAAAACACCGCCACCGCCACCGCCGCCACCGCCGCCGCCCAAAACGGATAAAACGCCCAAAACGGACAAATCAAAAACAACGGTCGTGGACTTCGGTAGAGGCGGCGCGACCACCGAAATAGCCGTCGACAAAAGTGGCAGCGCAAAAAATACCGCCGAGTACTCCAATATTATTTGGGTAGAAGCTACGTCTGTGATACTCGGCTATGTGAACGTAGGCTACGAGCGCGCTATCAACGATAATTTTTCGGTAGAGGTAGCGGGCGGTGTGTCCTTCCAAGGACCTACTAACTCCTTTCGGGAGTCTTTCGCGAAGGCTTTATTCCAACCCAAAGTGGTGTCCGATAATTACTGGGGCAGCAGACAGGTACGGATAGCAAGAGCTACCTCCTTACTTGCAGAAGATGTACCAGGTAACAGTGCGCAATTAGGGACTTATTTTTTGATAGAACCTAAGTATTTCACTAAGGGCGATTTCCTGAATGGCTTTTTCATCGGCTTACGCCTACAATCGATTGGCTATAGTGCCAACGCGCCAAAGCCCGATATTGCCGCTTCCAATCGGAGCGGTCAGGTAGAATACTCTACCACCGAAACGCTCCTGCTCACGCGGTCAAATATCGACGTGGTGCCGCATATCGGCTGGCACAGGCAGTCGGGGCGCATCATGTTTGACTACGAAGCGGGCATCGGTGCGCGGTTTGCGAGCCTCAAAGGCTATCAAGTAGGCGTGTCCACTGTGCCAGGTACACTCACTCAAAACTACGAACTAAACGACAGCTTTTTGGAAAGTATGGTCGTACCCACCTTCTCCGCCGCGTTTAAGCTCGGCTACGCATTTTAAAATTTAAGCTGTAAGCAATAAGCAATAAACTGTAAGCAATAAGCTGTGAGCAATGAACGATGCTCGCGAAGGTCAAAATTTTTACGGCTTACCATATCATTTAACTATTGATAAATAAATCTAATCATGAAACTAAGTATTAAATCAGCGTTATACGCCGCAGCTATCACTGTATTGAGTATCAATTTCGCTTTTGCGCAATCTGACAAGAGCGAAACACCGCCAACGCCGAAAACAGACGAGGCGAAAAAAACTACGCCCGAACACCTCAATATTGTTTGGGTAGAAGCTACTTCTGCCATAAGCGGGTATGTAGATATGGGCTACGAGCGTAGCCTCGGCAAGCACTTTTCGGTGGAGGTAGCCGCAGGCGTTTCGTTCAAAAGCCCCGTCAATATCAGCTCCGACGCTTTCGGATTTGCTTGGTTTAACCCCAAAGTGATGTCCGATAATTACTGGGGCGACAAGGAGGTGCGCATCGAGGGCGGGACTTATTTGAAGTCCGAGTACACCGAAGGCAACCCGCTCCAATTAGGTAGTTATTTTATGATAGAACCCAAATATTTCCCAAAAGGCGATTTTCTGAACGGTTTTTTGATAGGCTTACGCCTCCAATCCCTTAGCTTCACCGCCAGACTGCCAAAACCTGATATTATGGCTTCCAATCGGTTACTGTACAGTGGCAACTTGCAATATTCTGACAGCGAGACGCTCCCGGTCACGCGGTCGAGTGTCGATATAGTACCGCATATCGGTTTTCATAAACAATGGAAACGCATCATTTTCGCGCTCGAGGGCGGTGTAGGTGCGCGGTTTACGACCCTCAAAGGCTATCAAGCCGCGTCATATATTAACCCTAAGAATGGTTTTCCCATCTACGAACTGAACGACAATTATTCGGAGCGGATAGTACTGCCCACCATCTCCGCCGCGTTCAAAATCGGCTACGCCTTTTAATATTTAAGCTGTAAGCGATAAGCGAAAGAGCCATAAGCCGATGCTCGCGAAGGGCAGAAAGTTTACGGCTTACAGCTTGCAGTTTACGGCTTACAGCTTGCAGTTTATGGCTTCTTGCTCACAGCTTCTTGCTCACAGCTTCTTGCTCACAGCTTACAGTTCATCATTTAAAAATTAAAAAAATTAAACCATGAAAAAAATTATTTTACTCTGCTTAGTCGCAATGACAAGTATCAGTACGGGCGTAGCGCAAAAAATCACGGCGCAATGGGGCGCAGAGGTCAAGCCAAAAAACGAATTTATCATCACAGGAACGCTTGGTATGCAAGACGGCAGGTTGTTTTTGAGTTCGGAGCGCATGAGTATTTTTGGTACTTACGAGTTTGGTATCACTACGGTTGATGTAAAAACCATGAAAGTGATAGAAAACAACGAGTTGGAGACAGCCACCAAAAGAACCAAACAAATAGCGACGATGATGATGAAGGGCAAAAGATGGCTTTTCACCCGCAATACCGCCGATAAAGTGGATTACATCAAGGGCTATCCGATAAGCGATAAAGGCAAAGTGATAGAAACCCCAACTACGTTGGCATCGTTCAAAGATGATAAAAAATCGTTTTTGGTAACGTATCGCGAAGCGGAAGTATCGATGATTCACTCCAAAGACTCGAGCAAAATCGCGATGGTGATTAACGCAAATCGTAAAAAAGAAGACAAAGAATTGTATTACGTCACCGTATTCAACACCGACCTCAAAGAGCAATAGACGCAGGTGATTGAGTTGCCTTACACCGAAAAACAATTTGACGAAAAACTCGTTGCGGTAACCAATAAGGGCGAAGTACAGATTGTAGGCAAACTTTTTGGAGACCAAAAAGCAAAAGACCGCAAGAGCAAAATCGAGGCAGGTTACAAATATATTATCCGCACTTACAGTCCCACCAATACCGAGGGCAAAGAGTATATAGTGGATTTGGGCGGTAAGTTTATCGAGCAAATTTTTATCCGCACCCGTCCCGACAACGGCAACGTCGTGATAGCAGGTATGTACTCCAACGAGCATAACAACTCCTTATTTAGAGCGAGCGGCGTGCTGCATGGCTTTTTTTACTTAGAAATAGCCCCAGACGGTAAGGTGGCTAATAAATATATTAAGGACTTGAATGCGTCGAAAATAAAAAATATATCAGCCGAGTTGCTCAACGAAAAACAAAACGGACTAAGCCCGAACGTTGATGTCATAGATGTATTTTTCAAAAAAGACGGCAGTTTAATTGTCGTTACCGAAGACAGTTATTTCACACAAACGACGAGTCCGAATTCGGGTAGAACCAGAACGACCTACCATAATAACGATAATATTATCATCTGTCTTGACCCCAAAGGCGACATAAAATGGACGGTTAGCGTACCCAAAAAACAAATCGGAAGAGAATCCAAAGTTGCACTCGGCGCGTCAGCTATTTTCAAAGACGACAACCTGTTTTTGATTTATAACGACTCTGCCGCTAACTTAGAGAAAGAGCCAGACGGCAGACCGAAAGGCTTAGGTTTGTTTGGCAAATCGGTGGTCACACTCGCCTTAGTCAGTCCAGACGGCAAGCTCACGCGCAAAGCATTAGCGACCACCAAAGAGATAGAAGGCTTCATCTTCGCGCCTTTATTGAGCGAGCGACTCACCGACGACGAACTCGTTTTTGTAAGTGTAAGATTGGGATTAGTGGGCGTAAGCAAGTACAAATTGGCGCGCATCAAAATCGGCGCGTAAGAAATCATAAACAAAAAAACGCCTACCTAATCCACGAGATTAAGTAGGCGTTTTTGGTTGTAAAACTCAAATTTTTATTGATGTGCAAACTCAAACTCGACTATATTTTCGTCTTCTTGCAACCGTTGTATCAGGGCTTCGTGCGCCGTCGCCCTGCCGCCAATCGCCCAACTCGCCGTTATTTTGTCCGACTCGTGCGCCAGCCTGCTATTGAACGGGCGCAGCCCGTATTGCGCAAAAAGCGTCTCGTAATTTTTTTGCATATTCGCTTGATAATGGCATTTTATGGTGTAAACTCGCGTCTGACTAAGGCGTTGTATGGAGTGTTGCAACGGATTGAAAACCACCAAAACCACCAGCACCAGCACCGCGCCCCACAAACCCAACTGCCACTGCCCCGCACCAACCGCCATACCGAGCGCCGCCGTAATCCAAATAGTAGTAGCGGTAGTGATACCCGCAACGCGGCTTTGGTCTTTAAATATCACACCAGCACCCAAAAAACCAACACCCGTAACGATGTTTGCCGCGATGCGGTCGGGCGAAGTTGTACCGATTTTGAACGACAAAATGGTGAATAAAGTCGCGCCGAGCGACACCAATATCATGGTGCGAAAACCAGCCGACTTGTCGCGGTACTCGCGCTCGATGCCGATGATGCAGCCAATCAAAGTGGCAATCAGCAGTTCAAAAAGTTCAATTTGCATACTTTATTTTTTATTATAAAAATGCAAATGTATATTAAATTTTATAATGCCAATAAAAAAACTACGCCTAACCATAAAAAAAGCCGTTACTTTGCAGTCGAATAATTACAATAAATCAATTAATTTTTTCGTTTTGATAAAAAAACTACTCTTTTTATTTTGTTTGGCGACAAGCCAAAATCAAGCCGCAGTTGCGCAAAATAAGCCTTGTGGCAACTACCAAACGCATATAGTAGCGACCCACAAAAACCCGATGGTGATTTGCAACGGCTCGATAAACGCCCTCTCTAATATGGACGCTTCGCGGATTGTCTGTATGGATAAACCGACAGACGACGTGCGTTGCGAACGGTTCGGCGCGCTCGGCGCAGCAGGCGTTTGGAAAATAGACTCGCGCCAACAGTTCAAAAGCCAAACCCTCAAACGGGTGATGCGCAACTGCGCGATAGACCTCCTCGACGGCGACGCGGTAGCCATAAACGGCATCATCATCGACAACCTCAGCACGCGCCTCGCCGTAGGCGCAATACGCAAAATGGAAATCAAAAAACTCCTCAAACCCATCAAATTAGCCAACGGCAAAGAAATAGACACCGTATATATAGTGTGGACTGATTTTTTGTAGTTTTATTAAGGAATGAAGAGAAAATAAGGTGCTGGATATTGTGACGCAGAATTTTGGGTCAAAACAAGGCAGATTTGAGGCGCGATGCCATGCATCGTAACGAAAATCTAACGCAGTTTTGGCTCAAAAGACAAGTCAGAATACAGTAACTTATTTTGGACGCGTTCCTAAGCTAAACGCCAAAAAATTTATTTTTATAAAAAAACGGTCAAACGCTTTTGTTTTACAAAACAAAACATTACCTTTGCAAAGTAATTAGCTCAAGTATTGGGGGTGTGGCGAAATTGGTAGACGTACCAGACTTAGGATCTGGCGCCGCGAGGCATGGGGGTTCGAGTCCCTCCACCCTCACGCAGTAGTTCAAAACGGTTAAAACTGCACTCGTGGTTTTAACCGTTTTTGCTTTTACATGAATGCTTTTGAGTTGGATAAGTTCGTTTACGAACCCTTCGAGGGCAGAGCTGGTCAGTTGTCCAAAAGGTGGCTGATAGACGTATCCCGCCTTTGTAAGGCGGATCTAAAACGAGTCCGATTTTTGCGGTTTCAATGGATTTTTTGTTGCGTCCGCCTTACAAAGGCGGGATACATAAACCTTGTTCTCCCTACAACTGACCACCTCCGCCCTTAGAAGGTTCGTAAACGTTAGGTACATTACTATATGTTCCAAAATAAAATATTTTTTCTCCCGAATAAAAAAACATTTTTTCTGCTTTTTATTCCATAATAATACTTACCTTTGCGGCTCAATTAGCTTTTGAAGTTTATTGAAAGAAAATCATAATTGTAAATCATAATTGTAAATTCATATCAAATGAAAAAAGATACACACCCAGCTAGCTACCGCATTGTAGCATTCAAAGACATCTCGAACGACGAAATGTTCCTTTGCCGCTCTTGCGCAAACAGCAACGAAAACGTTATTTTTACCGACGGCAACGAATATCCGATGGTGAAAGTAGAGATTTCCTCTAGCTCACACCCGTTCTTTACAGGTAAAATGAAGTTTGTAGATACGGCAGGTCGTATTGACAAATTCAACAAAAAATTCTCGAAATTCTCGAAATAATTTATCTACAATGTGGTTGCTAATTGCATTGTAAATTTATTTTCAGCTTTCGCGCTATACCATAGCGGCCGCAGTGTGTAACTGTGGTCGCTATTTGTGTTGTATTATTACAATAATTTTAAATAACGATTTTATAACGATTTTATACCTTAAAAAATGAATAATCTTGACCGATTTCGCGACATCACTACCTTCGTTTTTGATGTAGATGGCGTGATGACGAATAATCAAATTTTGGTACTCGAGGACGGCAGTATGCTTCGCACGATGAACGTCCGCGACGGCTACGCGCTGCATCGCGCTGTAAAACAAGGCTATAAAGTAGCGGTAATTACGGGCGGCAGCTCCGAAGGCGTAATCATACGCCTCAAAAAACTCGGTATCACCGACGTATTTAGCGGCATTCGCGACAAGCGCGAAGCCTTCGACGACCTCGTTTTTGCCAACGACCTGAACCGCGAAAACGTGCTGTACATGGGCGACGACATCATCGACCTCACCGTGATGCAGCAAGTAGGGCTGCCGTGTAGCCCTGCCGACGGCTGTCCCGAAGCGATACAAATAGCCCGCTACGTTTCGCCCTACAACGGCGGCGAGGGCTGTGTACGCGATGTGATAGAAAAAGTGTTGCGGCTGCAAGGCAAATGGGCGTAAAATTATTCGTTTTATAAAAATATCGCACCCAAAAATACCTAAACATATCGCAATTTGCTTATCTTTGTCGTAAAGAAACCGTCTTAAATATTCATTTTCAAAAACAAATAATATGCCTAATTTAAGAAGATATATTGTGCAGCAAGGTGACAGTTTGTCGCTTATCGCTAAAAAATTTACGACTACCGTAGGCGCGATACAACTCGCAAACGGCATGAGTTCGGCGAATATCAACATCGGTCAAGCGATATGGATACCCGTAGCGGCAACGCCGCCCGCGCCTACTACGCCTATTGTTACGCCACCGAAGCCGACCGTAAAACAGCCTACGCCTACGCCCGTAGTTCCACCAAAACCAACACCAAAACCGCCCGCGCCTGCGCCCGTAACGCCGTCAAAACCTACGCCAAAACCGCCTACGCCTGTGGTCACGCCGCCGCCGCCAAAACCCGTTCCGCCAGTCGTAACGCCCACGTTTCCAGGCGGTTTCAACACCGTTACGCCTACCGAAGCCATCAAAGCGGCGCGTCGGCAGTACCAAGTTTTGAGCAAAGAACGCGGCACAACGGGCATCAGAGATTATACCCTTACCATTCCGCGACCACAAGGCGGCGCGCCGATAATCGCGAAGTTTCGCGACAAAGTGAACAGCATATATATGGTGTACCCGAACGGTATTTCGTTTGCGGGCAACTATATTCCCGATATTCCGTTGGCGTTGTTTCAGACCTTGGGTATGAGCGCGACGTTGGCGAAAGCCCTACAATTTGTGTCGAAACACGAAGGCAGTTTTGATGCCATCAACTCGTTCGATAAAGCCATTTTTTCGTTCGGTTTTATTCAGTTTGTTGGCGCGCAAGCGCACGGCAACAGCTTAGGTAAAGTGTTGGCGTACAGCAAGTTAAATGCGCCCGATTTGTTTGCTAAATACTTTCAGGCGGTTGGCATTGATGTCAGTTTTGCACTAAAAGACGGCGGCGTAATAGCACCCGTTACCGTCAGCGTACTCAATCCAGACTTAGGTATCAAGCTCATCGGCGACGATGCGTACAAATATATTCAGCAAAATATAGACCTGCACGGCGTATTTATTCAGTCGGCTTACGAGCCAATGTTCGTGCGCGAGCAGCTTCGCGTGGCAGCTTTGGACTACGTTTTTCCCGCGCTCAACCTCAAATTCAACTTGAATATCAACGGCACAAAAGTGCAAATACCGTTCGCGAAAGACATATTTCAGTCGGAGGCGGCAGTCACGATGCTGATTGATTTGTGTGTGAATAGAGGCTCGGGCGGTGCAAACTCGGTGCTGAGTTTGGCGATAGCCGAAGTAGCCAAAAACAACGGTTTGCTCGACGCAATCGCGATGCGCGGCATCGACGAGCGCGCAGTTGCCGACGCGTTATTGTCGCAAAATCCGACCGAAAAACGCATCGTCGACCGTGTGGGTAATATCATCAAGAGCGGTTTGAGCTTCGCGAAAGGGTAGTTTTTTTAATAGGCGAACCCTAAACCTATAAGGTTTTCAAAACCTTATAGGTTTGCAGGTGACCTATTTCCGTTTTTTCATTATAATTTCATAATATAACTCGACTTGAATTTACTTTTTTTTGACGATTACAAGCGGTCGCACCTATTTCCGCTCACGCTGACGCGCCCTGCCGCGCAGTTGCGCATCGGTATATTGACCATAGAAGAAAAATGGGAGCGCGCCCTAAAAAGCGACGGCGCGAGCTACCTCACCGCCGATTACCTGCACGCCAAATATCCTAAAAAAGTAGCGGCAGAAAATTGGTTAATCAACGGGCGGATTTGCCCGTCGGCGAGTTTGCTGAAAGAGCTAAAAACACTCGCAACAGGCGAATTGCTAATGCACAACGATACCATAATCGCAGCAAAACTGAGTGCTGACGCGGTGCACGCGATACACACAAACGACGGAGTGATATGGAACGCGACGCTCGACGCGCTGCCGCAACGCGCCTGCACTAGTACCGATTTTACGGTCATAGAGCGGGCATGGCACCTGTTTCAGCACAACGCGCACGAGCTGAAATTGGACTTCAAGGCGGTGACGCAACGCCGCAAATCGCAGCCGCTTTCCGCTACTAATACGCTTATCGGCGACGTTTCGCAGCTATTTATAGAGCAAGGCGCGACGGTAGAATGTGCGGTGCTAAACACGACGGCGGGTCCGATATACGTCGGCGCACACGCCGAAATAATGGAGGGCAGTTTGGTGCGTGGCGGCTTGGCGATGTGCGCGCATAGCGCACTCAAACTCGGCGCGAAAATATACGGCGCGACGACGCTCGGACCGCATTGCAAAGTGGGCGGCGAAGTGAACAACTCGATTTTGATTGGCTACAGCAATAAAGGTCACGACGGTTTTTTGGGTAATTCGGTGCTGGGCGAATGGTGCAATTTGGGCGCAGACACCAACAACTCGAACCTAAAAAACAACTACGCCGAAGTGAAGGTTTGGGACTACGATACGCAGCGTTTTGTGGCAACGGGGCTGCAGTTTTGCGGCTTGATAATGGGCGACCACTCCAAGTCGGGCATCAATACGATGTTCAATACGGGAACGGTGGTGGGCGTGTCGGCTAACCTGTTTGGTGCGGGTTTCCCGCGCAACTTTGTGCCGTCGTTCGCATGGGGCGGCGCGCAAAGTATGACCGCGTTCGCACTCCCGAAAGCCTACGAAGTAGCCGAAAATGTGATGTCGCGGCGCGGCGTTGCGTTCACCGAAGCGGATAAATATATTTTTAGCCGCGTAGCGGAGCTGGACGGGTTTAAGTAAACAGAAATTTTGTTTTTTTTATTTCAAAAAATAAACGAGTAGCTGAAATAAAATAAACGATATTTACACGAATTTACTTGCGCGTTTTGTATTGTCGACGTAATAATAACTGTCTTCGCAAAAACTGCAAACCTTTAATTATAAAGGTTTTGAAAATATTTTTATAAATATTTTTTTATTTCAAAAAATAACTTAACTTTACATCGTGCCACGGTGTTGTGCGTATTTTCACTAGTGTTTTATTTTGCTTAATTAGTCGGAAAAGTGCGTATATTTGTGGTTAAATTCAATTTTTCAGGTATTTATATATGAAATATTACAT
>JAYWGJ010000379.1:0-4436 GCA_043778315.1 Saprospiraceae bacterium
ATCAAAGAACGCGACAACAAACGCGACTTAGATAGATACAGAAAAGCATTGAAATAGGCTTTAAGATGTCGAAACAAAAAGCGGTATGAATTGGTGTAACCACAAATCCATACCGCTTAACTTTTTATTTTTAAACAGCTTTAGAACGTAAAATCTGCACGCAAAGTATAGTTGCGCGGAGCTTCTATGAGCGACGGGCGCAAGCTGTATTGTTTGTTCAGTATATTTTTGGCGATAAACGCAATACGGATTTTTTCGGTCGGAGTCCAAGCGATACGCGCATCAAAGATAGTAATTTTGTTTATACTAAAATCATTTTGCCACGCACCAGCCGCATCAGTGACAGGGTCGTTTGTGAAGCCAGGAACTAATATCGTACCTACGCCGTTTTTATCCATAAATACACGGTCTATGTTTTCCATCGGAGTCATAAAATTATAAGAAACGCCCATTGACATTTGCTTGATGACCTGTATTTCCGCATCTACCTTGAACGAGTGGCGGAAGCGGTATTTGAGTATGTTTTGGTCAATGGCAGAGTTTGCAAAATTGGATTGACCTTGATTCAAAACCTTAGCATTCAGCAATTGCGCATCGCGGTCAATCGCCTCCCACTGCTTAAATTTAGGATTTACATAAGTGTAGCCTGCCAAAATCTGCGTTTTTTTGCCAAATAATTTGCCCTCGCCTGCGAGTGTAAAGTCCAAACCAGAGATTTCGGTATCGCCGATATTTATAGATTGAAAACCGAATAAAGGCTTGGTCGGGTCGCCGCCGCCGAACGTAAATTCCATCATATTTTGGTATTCGGTACGGAAGTACGAAGCGTCTATATAGCCCATCCAGTTAGAAATTTTCACCCCTTGCTTTACGCCAATCTCCGCCGACCAGCCCGTTTCGGGCGTTAATCTTGGATTTGGAAAAATACCCAAACCGCCTACCGATGTCGTGATAAACTTTTCGGCGATAGTTGGGTAGCGGTAGCCTTGTCCCCACGACGCACGAACGTAAGTAAATTGTGCGGGCTGATAGTTCACGCCAGCACGAAACACAGGTCTTGCATCTCGTACAGTTGCCGTCTGTATAGTGTCTCTGTACGCGCCCGCGAGGGTCGGTACGTTTACATAAATCAGTGGATTATCGATTTGATTCATCTCATAACGCGCTCCTACACTGATGTTTAGGTTGTTCCATTTCACACTCGGCTTACCAAAATGGAAGCGTTTATCCAATTGCAGATAAGCGGCAGAATTACTACTTTTGATGGTTGAATTGCCATATAATTGCGCTACCGTGACGTTTGATGAACCTACCAGACCCGCTACAACGTTCAAGTCAAGGTTTTCCAAACGGCGCGCAAATTGGTATTCACCATACAAAAAGTCGCTGTTATTGCTTTGATTATTGCTGTTATCATTGACAATATGCAACCAACGGGTCATCAATTTATGCGAATTACCGTTTTTGTCCGTATAATTAATGTACGGGTCGATAGACGTGCGGAAGGTTTTAGAGCGCGTCAAAACCTCGCTTGTATCGCGCGTTGCATCGGTGCAAAACGCGCAAAGCGGCAAGTACGCTTTTGATGAGTCGCCGTCCCAAAGGAAGAACGATGCCGAGTTGCCTTTGTTCGCATTTGCATTTAAGCCGATAGACAAGCGGTCGGTCACGCGGTAGCGCGTGAAGGCGTTGATACGTCCGTATTCCGTTTTTTCACCGCGTCGGAACGAATTATTATTGCGGTAATAACCGCCAATAGCCAAGTCAAATTTGCCAAATTTTTGGCGGTGTGCAATAGAACTGCTGTACTCCATCGGTTGCGGCGTATTGAACGGATTATTTTTATATTTACCGCCCCACCATTGTAGGTTTGGGTTTGCAGGCGTATCATAGCCTGTAATGAAAGTAGAGAGTTTTGTGACAGGGTCAGATTTGGCGAAAGCGGTTCTGATATTAATAATACCATTGAGCGCAGAGCTACCGTAAAGCGCAGATGCCGCGCCTTTTACTATCTCTACTTGCTCTATGTTTTCTACGGGAACGTCGTTCCAGTTCGGGAAACCTGCGTCCGATTGCAGTATAGGCATATCGTTTACGAGCAATAAAACACGGCTTCCTGCGCCATAAGAGTAGCCCGAGCCACCGCGAATGTTCGCCTGACCGTCGATGATAGTCACGCCAGGTACTTTCTCTATCGTTTTATCGATAGACGGCGTAGAAGCGTTTTCAATCAAATTTGTTTTGATAACCTCCAACGAAACCGTCACTTCGCCTAACGGTTTTTCGTAGCGCGTAGCGGTTTTTGTGACAGCCGTGAGTATGTTCGGCATTTCGCCCAAAGTCACGTCGAGTACTACCGTTTCGTTCGCTTTCACGGTCACGTTTTTCACTACACTTTCGTAGCCGATGTAAGAAAACTCGATACGGTGCGCCCCTGGTGCGAGTTGCAATTGATAATTGCCGTTTTCGTCGGTCGCAGTTCCCGTTTTGCCTTCGGCTACGCTCGCGCCGATAAGCGACTCTTTGCTACCGCCCGCGTCGGTGAGGTTGCCTTTGAGCGTCGCTTGTTGCGCGAAAGCGGCAAAAGCAAACATACTAAATGTCAGTGTTAATAACGCGCTTTGCATTTTTTTTGTAAAAAAATATTGTTTCATAAAAAAATTAACTTGGTTAAAATGGATTTTATATAAATTGTAATCACTGCAAAAGTATTTCTTTTTTGACTATTTAACTATTTTTTAACTTTCTTTTTTTATAAGATTCTTTTTTTATAATTTTAATGCTATAATTTAATAGCCTATATTTGCGGTCTAATCAGGTTCAAATATGTATAACTATGCAGCTTTTAGAAATAGCGTCTGCGCGTAGCGGCGATAAAAACGATGTTTGCAATATCGGTGTGATGGCGAATACGCCTGCCGACTACGCTTATTTGCAACAGCACCTCACTGCCGAAGTCGTCAAAGCGCATTTTGGTGACCTGATACGCGGCAGAGTGGAACGCTACGAATGGGAGGCACTACACGCGCTCAATTTTGTTTGTCACGAAGCCTTAGACGGCGGCGCGTCGCGCTCGATGCGTATGGACACGCTCGGCAAAAATTTCTCGAGCCATCTATTACGCATAGAAATTTAAAATACACCAAATTAATCTTTATTTTATGCGTTATTACCTTATCGCAGGCGAGGCTTCGGGCGACCTGCATGCTTCAAATTTGGCAAAAGCCCTATTGCGACAAGCATCCAATACCCAACTACGCGGCTGGGGCGGCGACCTCATGCAGGCGGCAGGCGTGAACATTGTGAAGCATTACCGCGAACTCGCTTTTATGGGTTTTGTGGAGGTTTTGTTCAATTTACGCACTATTTTACGCAATATCGACGCTTGTAAAGCCGATATATTGGCGTATCAGCCCGATGCTATTATTTTTATAGACTATCCTGGTTTTAATATGCGCATTGCAAAATGGGCGAAAAAACAAGGTATCAAAACTATATATTACATCTCGCCGCAGATATGGGCGTGGCGCGAAAGCCGCGTGCATCAGATAAAAGCGACGGTGGACACGATGCTCTGCATTCTGCCGTTCGAGCCTGCTTTTTACGACCGATACCACTACGCGGTGGAGTACGTCGGACACCCGCTATTAGACGTGATTAGTCCCGAAGATTTCAAAAAAAATAATACGCTTACCGCTAAACCCGCACCGACGGTCGCGCTGTTGCCTGGCAGCCGCAAGCAGGAAATTCGCGCTATGCTCCACCTGATGTTGTCGGTAGTGCCGCACTTCCCCAACGTGCAATTTGTGGTCGCGGGCGCGCCGAGTATCGATGCCGATTTTTATACCAACATAATTACTACTTATAATGCTGCCTATAATAATGTGACGTTGGTGACTAACGAAACCTACGATTTGTTGCGCCGCAGCGATGCCGCTTTTGTGACTTCGGGTACAGCTACGCTTGAGGTCGCGCTGTTCGGCGTTCCCGAAGTGGTGTGTTACAAAGGCAACCCGATTTCTTTTTGGTTAGCCAAAAGGCTGATAAAAGTAAAATATATTTCGTTGGTCAATCTGATTATGGATAGGGTAGTAGTGAACGAATTGATACAAAACGAATTGACAACCGACAACTTAGTCGCCGAACTGTATCATTTATTAGACGAAAAAAATGCCGATAATTGGCAATTTGAATACACCGAGTTGCGGCAAAAATTAGGTAATGCGGGCGCATCGGAGCGAGCGGCGGAGATTATTTTAAATGTATAATTATAGGCGTAGAACCGCAATATTTTGCGATTTTGACATACGCGACATCTTAATATTCTGCCGTACTAACTACATTGTCGATTAAATAATCTCGTTTGGGGATTTTGATTTTGTTATAAAAACTAACACTCGCAGATAAATTGATGCAAATTTATTTAATACACACTG
>JAYWGJ010000380.1:0-14880 GCA_043778315.1 Saprospiraceae bacterium
TATTATAATTATGTAATATAGGTAGCCTATGAGTTTTTCATAAATTCATAGGCTACTTTTATTGTATAAATAACGAATAATAACGAATAATAATTAACAGAAATGCAATTAAAATCAATTTGCGTATATTGCGGCAGCAGTAGCGGCAACCACGAAATATACACCGAAACGGCAGCCGAACTCGGCAAAACCTTAGCCACACAAGGCATCACGCTCATTTACGGCGGTGGGAGAGTAGGCTTGATGGGCGTTACCGCAACAAACGTCATGGCGTACGGCGGACAGGTGACGGGCATCATTCCTACATTTTTGAACGATAAAGAAGGTATTGCTTTTGATGCAATAACGACGGTGACGGTAGTGGACTCGATGCACGAGCGCAAAGCACTCATGTACGACCTCGCCGACGCGTTTATCGCGATGCCAGGCGGTTACGGGACGCTCGACGAGCTATTCGAGACGCTTACTTGGGGGCAACTCGGCATACACGCCAAGCCGATTGGCTTGCTCAATATCAATGGGTATTATGATTTTTTGATACAACACGCCGATAAAATGGTCGAAGAACGTTTTTTGAGTCCGCAAAACCGCGCTATGCTTCTCGCCGACGCGACTATCGACGGTTTATTGCAAAAAATGACCGCCTACGAAGTACCAAACACCGAAAAATGGTTGGAAAACGTGGTTTTGTAATGATTACTGTTCAGTGATTAGTGATTAGCGATTAGTATTCAGTGATTTAACGTTCAATAATTGGTGATTAATAGCCCGACACACAAAAAACTGTTCACTGTTTACTATTATTTGTTCACTTTTATTTTTATAGAAATGCAATTTAAACCACTTTTTTTCTTGTATTTATTGGGCTTCGCGCCAATAAATGCACAACTGATGCTTGCGCAAAATCCGCAAATCCGTAAATTGGTAGCGGCGTATCCGCAGCAACTCGCGTCGGCAAAAGACAACGCGATAGTTTGGAAAGACGGCACGTCGATGGCGTTTGAGGATGGCAAAACGCCGAGCAGCTATTTGCGTTTGTTAGACGATGCCGACCTGCGCGACCAAATGAATACACCTTATATAATAGGCAAAAAATACGCTATTCCGCAGCAAAACGAAGACCCGGGACGAGTGCGCAACGAAGCGTTTTTTAAGAAAATGTACGGCAGTACGTCTGCCGAAGTACAGCAACACCTAACTACTATTGATTGGTTTGGTACGCAACTGAAAGTGACGACCGTAAACGGCGTAGATGCAAAGTTGAAAGCAGTTGCGGCGCAATTATCGGCGCGTCCCGAACTCAAAAAATACTTGGTAAAACCAGGCGGCAGCTTTTTATGGCGCATTATTTCGCGTACCAAACGCCTTAGTATGCACAGTTTTGGCATTGCGATTGACATCAATACGGCGTACTCCGATTATTGGCAATGGGCAGGCAAAAACACCGCCGAAGGCAGTGCAGGTATCAAATATAAAAACAGAATGCCGCTCGAAATAGTAGAGATTTTTGAGCGACACGGCTTTATTTGGGGCGGCAAATGGTATCATTATGATACGATGCACTTCGAGTATCGTCCCGAATTATTATAGATTTTATGATAAAAATAAAACTTCTTTTATCTGACTTTTAACCGCTTTGGTCGTAATTACGCGATATAATCGCAACTTTGTAGCGTCACAACTTGTTCTAATTTTTGTTTTTACAGCAGCAAAAAAATATATTTAATCACTTTTTCAAGACAAAAAATGTCAGCTTTTGCCGTTATTGCCCGAATATTTATCGTTGGCACTATATTTATACTCATAGATTATTATTCGTTTCAAGCGGTAAAAGTACTGTTGGAAAATACGAGCGGCACTACTCGAAAAGTAGTTACTCATGCTTGGTGGAGCGTTACAGCGTTTTTTGTAACCACGTTTATCGCAGGTGGTATTTGGAGTTTTGAAACCTGGAATCCGCACTTCAGAACCTATGTGCAGGCGTTTTTTGTGCTTGCGCTGTTCACCAAACTGGTCATCTCGCTCTTTATGTTCGTAGATGATGGACGACGAGTTGCACTTGCAATTTCCAATTTTTGGCGCGCAACGCCCGTAGATTATACGAGCCGAAGCCGCTTTTTAGCGACCGCAGGCGTGTTGATGGGTGGCATTCCATTCCTTACATTAAGCTACGGAATGCTCCGCAATATGTACCGTTATACCTTGCATACTGCTGATGTTAAAATAAAAAACTTAGCTGATGGACTCGACGGATTGCGTATTGTACAAATATCGGACATACATAGCGGCAGTTTCACTGCAAAAGAACCATTGAACCACGCTATCGAGATGATTAACGCGCAAAACGCTGATATTGTGGTGTTTACAGGAGATTTGGTGAATAATGTAGCCACCGAAATAGTAGAATATATCGATGTGTTTAGTCAAATAAAAGCTAAGCACGGCGTGTTTAGCATACTCGGCAACCATGATTATGGTGATTATGTGCGTTGGGATAGCGAAGAAGCGAAGCTCAAAAACTTAGCAGACTTGGCGGACAATCACAAAAAAATGGGTTGGGATTTGCTGCGCAATGAAAACCGAATTTTGAAAATTAACGATGCCGAACTCGCCTTAATCGGCGTTGAAAATTTTTCGGCAAAACTCCAATTTCCAAAACTGGGGCGACTTGCCGACTCGTACAAAGGCACAGAAAATGTAGCCACTAAAATATTGCTTTCGCACGACCCGTCGCATTGGGACTACGAAGTAAATACTAAATTTTCGGACATTGACCTTACGCTGAGCGGACACACGCACGGCTTTCAGTTTGGCATAGAAATACCTGGTTATATCAAATGGTCGCCGTCGCAATACGCCTACAAACAGTGGGGCGGTTTGTACCGCGCGGGCGAACAAATGCTGTACGTCAATCGCGGTTTTGGCTGTTTAGGCTATCCTGGTCGCGTCGGTATTTTACCCGAAATCACGCTGCTTACTTTGCGCAAAGCATAGTTTCGCCTTGGCTTTTACTTGAATTTGTCTATTTTTCTGCATTTTTGCGCTCGAAAACCTCAAAACGGCAATTCCATTTATTTTTTTCGTCGCCGTCGCGCAACACCGTTTCGGTGCGCTGCCATTCGTCGGGGTTAAGCTGCGGAAAATAAATATCGCCCTCAAATTGGTGTTCTACCGTCGTCAAATACAGCTTATTCCAAAGCTGTATTGTAGCTTCATATAGCACGCCGCCGCCGATGATAAATGCCTCTTCCGCGCCCGTTTGCGCAGCAAAATCAATCGCCTCCGCTATGTTATGCGCGACGATTACACCCGTCGCGACAAAAAAAGGATTGTGCGTCAGTACAATATTCGTGCGATTAGGTAGCGCGCGCCCGATGCTCGCGAAGCATTTTCGTCCCATAATTATAGGCTTGCCCGTCGTTATTTTTTTGAAATAGGCGAGGTCGGCAGGCAAATACCAAGGAATTTGGTTGTCCGCGCCTATTAAATTATTGGTGTCGCAGGCGACGATGGCAGAAAGTAACATGGCTTTTTTTGTGTAAAAGTATTAAAATATTGCGACTTTGAGTCTAAAAAATCTCTAAAAAAATCCTCCGCATCTCTTTGCTTCTCTGTGTAAAAAAATTTTCTTTGCGCCTAAAAAAATAAAAACTACCTCTACGCTCTGCGGCTTTGCTTCTCCGCTTCTCTGCGTTTGAAAAAGTCTTCTTCGCGTCTAAAAATCTTTTTTCGCGTTTAAAAACCTTCACACTCGAATAACTTTGCCACCTAATTTTTCTAATTCCCTCCAAAAACTAGGAAATGATTTTTTTACTACGTCAATATCTTCTATAATAATTCCACTATCAAAAATTAAAGCGAGCGGCGCAAACGACATTGCCATACGGTGGTCTTCGTAGGTAGCGATACTAATTATTTGATTATTAAAATGCACTTTTCCGCTTATCGCTAATGCATCGTCTCCGTTAATAGTTGCCGTTACATTTAGTTTTGCCAATTCTTTTTGCAAGGCAAAAATACGGTCGGTTTCCTTGATGCGCAACGTACTCAGCCCCGTCAGTCGCGCCCGAACGCCACGCGCCGCGCAAAGTACAGCAACCGTTTGCGCTATGTCGGGACAGTTCGTAAAATCATATTCCAGAAAATCAGGTTGCTTGTCGCCAATTTTTTCTATTGCGATGCCGTTGGCTAAAACCGTCGTTTGCACACCAAACTGTGCGGCTATATCGACTATTGCTGCATCGGGTTGCCCGTCGGTTATATCCAAATTCGGTAAATAAATAGTTCGCTTTGCGCCAAGCGCAGCCGCCAAAAAAATATACGACGCACCAGACCAATCGGCAGGAACGGTGAGTGATTTTGTATTAGCAACTAAGTTTTTTGTATCCGCTTGCGCAACAATAATCGTATCTTTATTGTCATATTCATAGCTAATACCGTAGGCGCGCAGCGCGGCGAGTGTGAGTTTGGTGTACGCGCCGCTCACTGCTTCGCCTACTAACCGCAGCCGCAAACCGCCCTCTACAAAACCACCAATCAAGAGCAGTGCCGTCAAAAATTGGCTGCTTTTTGTGACATCGATATCGATGGTTTTTGTAGCTGATAAAGTACTCGGCGCGACCCGCAACGGCGCGTAATTCGGCGTACCCAAATAGCTAATATCCGCGCCTAATTCGCGCAAAGCAGCTACGAGCGGCGCAATCGGGCGTTCGCGTAGCCGCTCTGAACCCGTTATTACGACCGTTTTTTTTGTCGTTAAGGCTTTATAAGCCAATAAAAAACGAAAGGTTGTGCCGCCTGCACCGCAACCTAAAATATCATTTTCAACATCATTTTCAACATCATTTGCGCTACTCAAAAGCGTTTGTAAAAAAACGGTATCCGCCGCGTCGGAGCAGTTATGTAGTTCCGTACTTGGCACTTCTATACTTAGCAAATTCAGTACGTTTTTGCGTAAAGCATCGAGTACCAAATACCTATTGCTAATACTTTTGGAAGTAGCAAGGTGTATCGTTACGGCTTCGCCGTCGGCTTTTATTTTTTGTATTAACATTTTTTGTAATAATATAGTAATTCTATTGTAAAATAACCATTCTAATAAAAAAAGGTTTACCGACACGCGCCGATAAACCTTTTTATATTACCAAAAAACTAATTTACTGGTGCTTTAATTCTATGATAACAGGCACGACATTTTGTGCGCCGAACGCCGTAGCACTGAATGCCAAACGTCCGTTTGTGGCGTAGCCGATTTGGTTGGCAGGAACGATTTGCTGACCGAGTGCCATATATAAGCGTTGCATAAACGTCCCTTTGCTCGCTGCCATTTTCGTTGTTACACTATTAATATCCAACTCGTTACGCGAATATAATACACATAAATAATCTTTACCGATCGTGTCGTCCATCGTAAATCGCTCCGAAGGCGAAGGCAACAAGACTCGCGAACGGGCGTTCATTTGCGCGCTCTGATTAGACATCGGAAAAAGCTGCGTGATTTGCGCGGTGAGGTCCGCACCTATCACATAGACGAACGCAGGGTCGTTATTTTTGACGGAAACTTGGTACGACGTACCCGAATAGTACGGCTTAGTGCCAACGTACAAATTGCCATCTAAACGGGTCGCGACGGTCTGATTTTCTATTTTCAACTCCATTTCACCCGACAGCTTCACAGGTGTATTGCTCGCAGGCGTGTTTGTGGCAATAGGCGCGGGCGTATTTTTATTTGGAAATTGCAAGTAATTGCGCAAATTAAATGCGGCGTGATTGATGCGTGCATATTGTTCTTTGGTGAACTCGCGTAAGCAATTATTATTGGAATACGACATCATATTCGTTGTAGGCGGCGCGTACAACGCACCATTTTTGTCTTTGTCTTTGCCTATATAGCGGCAATCTCTATCTACTTTGCCGAAAATCATCGGGTCGGCAGGCGTGTCGCAAAGCTCGTCGCCCGCTACGCCGCAGTTCGCTTTGCTCACTAATTCGTCGGTAGTACCAAAATTCGTTTTGCCGTGCGTATGGTACAAAGCGAAATAGTGACCCATTTCGTGCGGCAGCGTACAAGCGTCGTCCACGCAAGTATTTTGCATAATCACGCGGTCTTTTTTCATCAGACTCGATTGATTATTAGGGAAATAGGCGTAGCCGCATAGCTCCGTGCCTTGCATCATCAGCGACCCTACAAAGTACATATTGATAACGCCTTTTAGGTCGTTCGGGTTGCAGAGCGCGTCCTCTTCCTTGGTATCGAGGTCGTAATATTCGTTATTTCTAATATATTTAATTTCGTCTAATAAGACAAACCGCACATTCGCATTCACATAATAATTATTAAGCGTATTGATAGCCGCTTTGATGGTCGGAATATCCGCGCCACCTGAGCCGTTCACCTTCGTTACGATGTGCGCTTGTATCGGAAAATCGCGGATACCGCGCGTTTCGCCTACCGAATAGCTCCGCATTGCGGTTCGGTGTACTTTCATAAATGCGGCATCTTCGGCACTCACTTTCGAGCCGCAGGGCTGCGCATAAACGGCATTGACCGCCGCAACTAAGCAAAGTAATAAAACGGCGCGCCCAACGTGGCTAAAAAAAGATTGATTTTTCATATTTTTATTTTTGGCAAAGATAAGCAATAATGATAATATATAAGGAAAGCGACAAATGAATATTTGATTTTTACAATATCTATTATCGTATAACGCAAGTCTAATGCCAAATATTGTGTAAAATATTGATATATGTTTTTTTGTGGAATAAAGATATGTTAATGAATGCGGCTGCGAGTGATTTTAATCGGGTAGTTACGGTTTTATGTAAAAAATGTCGTAACTTTGTATTCGTAGAGGTATGCTAAAATAAACATATATGGCAAGAGATTTATTTCATAAAACACTTCGCGATGCCTTAGAAAAGGACGGCTGGACGATTACACACGACCCGTTTCCGCTATTTTCAAAATCCGACAATATGGATTATGAAATAGATTTGGGTGCGGAGCGCATTTTGGCAGCAGAGCGCGGTGCAGAAAAAATCGCAGTCGAGATTAAAAGTTTCTTAAAGCCCTCGCTTTCTAACGAATTTCATACTATTTTTGGACAGTATTTGGTGTATTGTGAAGGTTTGAAATACTTAGACCCTGAGCGCGTTTTGTATTTGGCAATACCGTCTTTTGCCGATGTCCGCTTGGCTGACTATCCTTTTATGTTGCATCTGATTGCGGAATATAAAATAAAAATTATTGTTTTCAACGAAATAAATTCAACCGTATTAGCATGGAAAAACTGAACCATCATTCCGCCGCAATCGCTTCGGTTTTGGAGCGGCTCAACGAGCAAGCAATACCCGATAACCACTTATTAATGGACACGGTGCGGCATCATTATCAACTTTTGCGTACAAGCTGGGACAATAAAAACCATTATTTTTTTCGTGTCCGTCTGCATTTACATATTCATGCTGATGCGAAAATCTATATTTTAGAAAACCGTACCGAAGAAGATATTGCAGAACTCCTTGTAGCCGAAGGCATTGCAAAATCTGATATTGTATTGGCGTTTTTGCCCGAGTCGGTGAGACAATACTCGGGTTACGCGGTGGCGTAAACAGTCCATCAAAAATAAAATATCTTCAAAACGTTCTAAATTAAAATGTCGCTTTTCCCAATTTTTTGGCTGAATTTTTTGTGTAATAAAAACAAACCCTCGCTGATTCGCGCAACGAGGGTTTATTTTTATTATTGTGCCAAACAAAAAATACTTACTTTTTCAACACTTTCAACGTTTTGCGTTCCTTATTGGCTTCGATAGTAACGAAATAAACGCCCGTAAGCCACTCGGCGGTATCGAGTTCCAAACGCTGTTCGCCTGCGTCTTGTGTGCTATTTTGCGTGAAAATAACGCGTCCCAACACATCAGTAATCGCAATATTTACGCGCATCGCATCTGCCAAACTGTACCGCATATTTAGTACATTTTCTATCGGATTAGGTGCTATTTGCGCGTTTTGGACGCGCAAAAGGTTGATATTTTCACTATTTTCGGCGATGTCTTTATTCGTTACGTTCACCATTGCGGCAGTCACCGTTGCTACTATTTTATAGTCTAAAAGCGTATTTACGTCGGTCGCGGTAGCGGGGTAAACTCGGAAATAGTACGCTCCAGCAGGCTGCGCGGTGCGCGTGATGGTTTCGGCGGTTGTACTGGCGTTAGCCGATGCGGTCACATACGCGCCGCCTACATACAAATCCATATTGTAGTTGGCAGGCAACTGCGAAACCGTGACCGAAATGGTTTGCGTAGCCGTAATCACTACCTTAAACCAGTCCGCGTCACCCGTGCATATTTTACCGTATTTCGCTACGCCGCTCGCAAGAGCTGTCGCTGTTCCGCTTGTATTATTCGCTTCGTTTACATCATAACAAGTCGCTTGTGTCGTAAAATTTGCGCCTGTTACATAAGCCGAACCGCCGCTCGAGCAGTTCGTTTTTACGCGCCAATTATACACCGTACTTGCCGCTAAACCCGTGAGGTTTAAAGTCGTAACAGCTTGTTTAACAACGGTATAAGTAGTCGCGGCGGCTGTTTTGTATTCTATACTATAAGTAGTTGCGCCGCTCGCGGCAGCGAAAGAAAGTGTCGCGGTACTGGTGTTCAAATTGCTTGTCGCCAATGCCGTAGGTACTCCGCACGGTGGCGCGAGTGTCGTAAAATTAGCGCCTGCCGTATATGCCAAAGCGTTGCCCGAGCAGTTGGTCGCTACCTGCCAGTTATAGGTTGTGCTTGCCGCCAAACCCATTAGCGCAAAGCTGTTTGTGTTCGCGGTTGCGGTCGTCCATGTTGTTGCGCCGTTAGCGCGATACTGCACCGAGTAGGAAGCCGCGCCGCTCGCTGCCGTCCAAGTGAGATTGGTGGTATTTGTAGTGATTGCGCTTGTCGCTAATGCGGTAGGCGAGGCGCACGGATTGATTAAATTATAATATAATGCCCAATCCCAATTGATGCCAGGGTCGTTATGCGTTTGATTCGGGAAGTGTTGGTGACCCTTTATTTTATAGGTTGTAGCAATCAAACAAGTACTCGAACTGCCCGTACACGACGCGCCCGCATAGCACGAAGTAGGCAAAATACCGTAGCCACTTGTGCAAATATCGCGCACGAGCGCGGCAGAAGCCGTGTACATTGCGGTGGTGTACCAGCCCGTTTGCGCCACATAACCTTCGTGTTCGATACCTATAGTATAAGGGTTTTCGTTGCCAATATGCCATGCTTTATTGCTCTCCAAAACGCATTGCGTCACCTGCCCGTCCGACGAGCGGATAACGTAGTGCGCCGACACCTGCGAAGCCGTGTTTTGAAACCACGAAATCGCACCTGCGTAGCTGCCTTCGGTGGTATGCACTGCTACCGCGCTGATAGCGGTTGCGCCGCGCGAGCTGAAATTGGGCGAAGCCACCCAAAGGGCAGGCGCGTAATCGGTCGTGAAAGTAGCATTATTACCGTTTGCGCCGCCGCCGCGTTGCGCCGAACTGTTCGCTTGCGCGCTGTATTTGCTGCCGTTATTGGCAGTAATGCCATTATTATTTATGGTTACGGCAGATGCCGATAGTACTGCGTAGTTTTCGGGTGTAAACCAATTTTGCGCAATTAGCTTGGGACTGATGCCTATCCACGTTTTTTTAGGAAATTTTGTACACACTTCATACGCATATAAATCACGCGCATATTCGTTTTGCAAATTCGTTTCAGGTATTTCGCAAAGCATCATTGCTAAGGGTTTTGCGGTACGCAAAGTATAGGTATCGCCGTAGGGGAAGCCGTTGAGGTATTGCGCCACCGCCATAATTTGTAGTTGCGGATTAGCTTTAAATTCGCTTGGCGCAACGCCCGTTGTCGCACAAACTAATTGTAAAGTGTTTCTGAAATAACCTTCGCCGTCTTCTACGAGCGCGAACAAACCGAAGCGTTCGGGTCCGTGATGGTGCGCCATATTGGGCGTAGGCGCGAGGTTTTGGGTATGCGACGCGGCTTGCGCTAATGCCTCTAATAAGCCTTTCGGCAAACTAGGATAAGTCGCATAAGCCGACTCGAAATTGAGCGCGAGTTGCGGCGTTACGATATTGGACGCGGATTTGGTTGTATTTTGTGCCAATGCGATATTTGCCGAAAGGCAGCAAAGTAAAATAAAAATTTTGTTCATAAAGATATATTTGGATTATTGTATGTAAATAATTGAAAAATAGACACAAATATAGGGTAATTTATTTTAATGTGATAATTTATTTTGTTTTTAACTGGTCGGTCTGAAGACCGACCTCCCAGCACGGGACGACGTGTCTTCAGCCCGTCGATAAATTAATTGGTCGGTCTGAAGACCGACCTCCGCACAAAAAAAACCGAGCTTCACCAGCATAGGCGAAACTCGGTTTTTTGTGCCGAAAGGCAATAAATATTTATCTAAAAAATCTTCTATTCAATCCTCAATTTAATCTTTTATCGCTTTCACTAATATTTTCCACATTGCCTCGTAAGGCAAAAACTCCAATTCGTTGAGCAAACCCTTGTATTGCATTGGATTTTGGTCTAAGCGAGTAAGGTATTTATCTACGTTACCGAAGTCCTCGATGCTATATTCTGATTTTGGTAGCTGCTGCAATAAGCGGATAAATTGTATCATACGCATATTTTCCTCTTTTTTGAGGACGCGGTTCGCGTACATTTTCAGCTTCTCCAAACGTTCGTTAGCTGCCGTATAATTGTTTTTATCTATCAAAAACAAGACCTGCGCGATAAGCGCGTGTATCGTGAATAGGCGTTGCTCTTTCGGATAAACGACGCTGTCGCTGAGGAATTTGCCTACGCGGAACGTCTTGCTGCGCTGCGCCATGTATGCAGGGTTGTGCGCCGCTTCGCTTTCCACGATGAAATTGAGGTAAATATCTATCATATTCCACTTTTCGCGCTCGTCGCCTTCCAGCTTCAAAAATCGCGAGTGACTTTTCGCGCGGCGCAAAACCCCGAGTGCATTGATGTAGTTTTCGGTGTGCAGGCACAGCAGCGCGTAGTATTCTAAGAGCTGAAACCAAGTGTCGCTGCCTGCGGGAAAGCCCTCGAGCGCGGCTTCGGCGCAAGCCTTGCCCTTCGGGTAGTCGCGAAGGTGCAAGTACGCCGACATCTTTTTGAGCTTGAAAGTCGCCGTTTTGTCGTCTTGATAATAGATTGGATTTTCGGTCACATAGACCTCCGCCTCGTTATATATGCGAATTACGCCCTCGTAATCCTGCATCATTTCGTAGCGGTACGCCCACACCAAATACTTGTTGTATATCACAATCGGCGAGTCGTACATCTCCGCCAAACCGACCAAGGCTTCGCAATAAGTGTCTATTTTTTCGCTGAGGTCTGATTTTTCAACGGGTTTATGATAGTTCATAATCACGCGCTGAAACAACTCCTCCGAGCGGATTTCGGCATCTAATACGTCTTGAAATTGCTTGGCGTATTGGTCGTAGAGTTCGTACTCTTTTTCGTCGTCTTCCGTGACCGTATGCGCCCGCAAGATGCGCGAACAATTGACTATCACGTCCGCAAATTTGAATTTTAAGGCGATAGTTAATATCTGCCGTGCTAGTGCTGCGGCGGTAAATTCCGCCTCGTTCGAGAGCAAAATTTTTACCAACGTCCAGTCCTTATTACAGGTATAATAGGCGCGGTCGTAGTTCGATGTACTCGGCAGATTGACATCTAAAAAGAACAAGGTATTGAGCAGTCGCTTCCGAAACCGCGATTTCAACTGACGATATTTGTCATCGGTCGGCTCGCATTCGTATAAAAATATAGATGCGTCGCGGTCGTCCTTGAACTTACCCGCCAGCAAGGCTTCGTAAAATTCATTGAACTTGCTGTTCTTGTGTTTCAACGAATGCTCGTCAAAAATTTCGATTTTCTTTACCTTTTTCTTGGTAACAATCTTAGAGATTTCAAGTAAATTTCGCATAGAATATAGGGCTAATTATTAATGCTGCAAATATAGAACATATTTTATTAACTACCAAAATCGATGTCACATTTTTTAATATAATTTTTTTGAGTGTCTTATCAACTGGGCTGAAAAACTCTATTATACATTGATAATTTTGGTACAAAATATATTTTTTTATTTCGTTTTAGCTATTCGTTTCAGCTTCTTTATTTGTCATAATAAATTTTAAATGCCTTAGAATTACCTTGTATAATATTTTTTTTATTACTTTTGTTGCCTACCTTTTTCTGCAACTTGCTAATCACTAAAAAACTGTTCACTAATCGTTAATCACTGAACACTAATCGTTAAAATATATTTATGAAAAAATCTATCCGCTTCCCAAAAGCCGCTTTGCTTGCCGCAATGCTCGTACTGAGCAGCACCTTCGCAGTAGCGCAACTCAACGTCAAAATCACGATTACGCAAGTATCCACCAATATTCCCGATTGCGACGGCGCGATATTATTTATCAATACAGGCAGCGACCCCAATTTTTCGTGGACGGGTGCGGGCGCAGTGAACAACGTTTGCTACGACTACGGCTGCCCGAACAACGGCGCGTGTGCCACGCAAGCCACCAATTTACTCCTCTACGACAACAGTTTTGCTTGTCCTGGCTCCGTTCCTGCCACCATTAATTGGGATTTTAAAGGTTGTGAAAACGATAACGCCGTTGGCTGCGTAGCAGGACTCAGCGTCGCTATTTGCGACGGCAACTCCGCGCTCGGCGCGCACAGCGTGCCTGCGCCTACCGCGCCTGGCACGTTCAATTACAGCTTCACGAGTACTAGTGCAGGCGGCTCATGCCCAGGCGATTATAGTTATAATGTGCAAGTAGTGGCTACGGGTAGCTTTCCGCCAGCCGTTCCCGACCTTATTTGCAATGCGCAAAATCTTCCCGTCGACGGCGTTATCCGCAACTACGCCTGGTGCGGCAGCTACGGCATCGAGCCAGGCGAATACGCCAATCAAGCGGGCTGGCCCGTACTCTTCGGGTCAGGGTGGTTCGTATTTACCGCGCCGCCGAGCGGCTCGGTTGCCATCGAAACCAATAATTCCGCTACAAGTATCGGTACTGCATTTGTAGTGTATCACGCTGCCGACGGCGCGGGCTGCGGCACAGGTCACGGCATCTCGCCGAGCGGCGTGGTGCTTAAACGCAAATTTGATTACCTATCTTCTTACGACGATGCCGACGACGATATTCCTATCATCAACCCGAACGCGGCTGCTGCTATCGACATGAACTCGTGCAGCAACTTATTTGCCGACGGACACGACTTAGTCCCTGGCGAAACCTATTATATACAAATCACGAGCGACCAACCGAGCGACTTAGGCAATATCGCTATTCGCATACGCGACTTGGGCGGCAACGGCTCCGACCTCAGCGACATTCCTTGTCGCGGCAACAACGTGGGTACGCTCACCGCCGCGCCGAGCAACGTCTCCCTCAGCCACGGCTGCTCTACTTCTTACGAACTCACGGGCAATAGCGGCTCTCACGCCTACACTTATACTTCCGTTAATAACGGTATCAATCAGTCTAATTGGGTGCAATTTGTTGCGCCGAATAGCGGCGCAGCAATCGTGACTACCGACGTACCGCTCCTCGGCGAGAGTAGCGCGCTTTACGCCTACGACTCCCGTTTTGCACCAGGCAGACCCGCCGACTACGATTGTGCCAACTTAGTACAAACGCAGTACGAAGGCAACAGTGCTACCCTCGGCGGCGCGTCCGCGCAGTACACCGCTTATTGTTTAGAACCTGGCTATACTTATTACACGCTCGGCGACCCCACTTCCATTGCGTTAAGCAGCACCACTAATTATACGCTGCGCGACCCCACTTCGCAAGCTCCTGGTAACGACATTTTGTGTTTAGCAATGCAAAACGCCGCCTATAATGTACCCGTGCAGTTGTTGGGACAAGCCGCGCCTGCTGCCGTAAACGGCACGAATTTGAACGCTTGTATAGAGCGATTAGCTGGCGAGCAGGGCTTTCTGAATACCGCCGACAAAACCGTTTGGCATTATTTCACTGCGCCGCCAAGCGGTGTGGTAGATGTGAGCGTCACCACGGGAACTATCGGTTACGCTGCCTTTGCGGTGTACCGCGCCCTCAACGGCACGAGTTGTTATGGCGGTTTATCGCCCGCTACTTTCACCCTCAACGGTACGCCGACTACGCCGCGCATTACGGCACTCGGTACGGCGGCTGGTTCGGGTAACGTCGTATCGCAAGTCTGCTGCCTCGCGCCTGGGCAAACCTACGTCGTGCAAATTGACGGCGGTACTACCCTAAGCGAAGGCACTTACTCTATACGCATCGGCGAGCGCAATGTACAAGCAGGCGCGACTTCTTATACCGATAACGACGGCGATACTTATACTGCCGCTTCGCCCGTGCCTGCCTTGATTTGTGCAGGCGAGTCTATCACCGCGAACGCGACTGGCGCAATTTTGCCCGTGGGTGGTTGCCTCTCCGAAGGTTATTTATTACACAATACCGCTAATCCTATTCCGCCGTACTCGGCACTCACGGTGTATCAGACCGCTACGCCCGGTAATTATTTCTTTTTGAATAATGGTACTGCACCGTACAACCAAGTTATTTATGTTTCCGCTTTGGCGGACAATACCGCAACGTGGGGCGGACGTTGCCCGTCGGCGCGTATCCGCGATGCCGTTCCTGTGGTGTTTTTGCAAGCCATTGCATTTAATAATATTAATATTAACGCTTGCGGACGCGCTGCTATTGCGGTAAGCGGCGGCAAACCTGCCTACGACGGCTCTACTTTTAATTATACCGTCAGCCCTGCCAATCAGATTGCGGGCAACGCTTCGGGTACA
>JAYWGJ010000381.1:0-4403 GCA_043778315.1 Saprospiraceae bacterium
TTCGCCTTGTCGGAACTGCGCCAAGCCCGCAGGGTTGCCGCTCGCGGACGAAAAATCTGCACCGAGCGCGCCAAGTGTACCGCCGAGGGCTTGCGCTCGAGCTGTGCCGCCGCCTGTTTGCGTTTGCGTGTAGCGGAGCGCGTCCACGTCGTCTTGCGCGTGTAGCGTAGTAATTTTTGTAAATACGCTGCTTGTAAAAATTAAGCTGAATAAAAATATTTTTTTCATACTATAAATATTGATAACTGAATGAATGATAATTGTTTGAAATCGCTGTAATAATTGTTATACTAACTGTTGTAATAGTTGCTATAATAATTGTAATGCAAATGTGCGTACAATAATTCGAACAAAAAAATGTGTTTGCGCGAACGGCGGGTATTATCGAGCAAGTGGGTTTTAATAGTAATAATATTATAACTTTTCTTTATTTATAAAGTATTAAAATAAGATATATTATAATTTATTTTATTAAAATAGCACACAAACAAGGCGGATATTAATTTTATGATAAAATCTAAAAACTATGTCTCTTATTTTTTTACGATAAATAATTCTTTATTAATATTCAAATTGTCTTATATTTGGGTTTTTAAAACCAAAAATAAAACCAAAAATAAAACTAAAAATTAAGGAATAGTATGCGACCTTTTATTATCTTTTTACTTTTTTGCGTGCTAACTTCTGCTGCGCCAATGTCGGCACAAGGTTACTTTGTGGGTACTTTTGCTTTGGGTTTCCCTAAGTACGACGCGCTGAACGACGTGATTAACAAGTTTGACCAAAACCAAAATCAACTGCTCGGCAAGATGGATTTATTGACGGGTTTTGAGGTCGGCATCGGGCAGTACGGACCCAAAACGATGATGGAGGCGAAGTACGCGAGCATCGGGGCGCGCCTTAATAGCAAAGTCCCGAACAATCCGATAGAAAATTCGTCGGTCGATTATCATTACAATTACTTCAATTATTCGTTCGGTTATCGCCCGTTCTCGAAGGTGTATTTCACGTTCGGCGGCGGCTTAAACGTAGGGCAAATCAGTACGCGCTACTCGTTCGGCGGCGATTGGATAGTCACGAACACCGATTACGCCGCGAGCGCGGAGGTTTTTATCGACTACGCCGTGCCGCTCAAATTGAAGCGCAAGCGCAACCCGTATCTGCTGCGCATTCGTCCGTATTACCAGCAAATGGTGGGCGAACTCGACATCACTAAGTTTGAGGCGCTGCTCAACGAGTCGCCCGTGTCGCCTACTACAAAAGCGATTACGCAAAACCTAAGTCACGGTGGCGTGCGCGTATCGCTGATTCTTCCGTTTGGCAAAGACAAAAAACAGCCGAAACAAGAGACGACGGGCGTACCCGCGAACTCGCGTTGATAGTCGAAATTGCTGTTATTTTTTAAGCGATTTTTTTAATAAAAAATATTTCTTTTCTTTTTACTTTGTTTTTTTGTAATTTTGCGGCGCAATTTTAAAAATATAGTTTTTAATTATTTAATTACAAAAATCAAATGAAAACAGGTACTATCAGTGTACAAACGGAGAATATTTTTCCGATTATCAAGCAGTTTTTGTATTCCGACCAAGAGATTTTCTTGCGCGAACTCGTCAGCAACGCCGTTGATGCGACCATGAAACTCCGCACCCTTGCTGCTCGCGGCGAGGTACAAGGCGAAATTGGCGATACCGCTATCGAAATCCTTTTGGACGAAACCGCCAAAACGCTCACTATCAGCGATAAAGGTATTGGTTTGACTTCCGACGAGTGCGAACGTTACCTCAATCAGGTCGCTTTTTCTTCCGCGCAAGAGTTTTTGGATAAGTACAAAGCCGACGGCGCGAGCATTATCGGGCATTTTGGCTTAGGTTTTTACTCCGCTTTTATGGTGGCGAGCCGCGTGGAGGCAATCTCAAAATCGTATCGCCCTGATGCGCAAGCGGTCGTGTGGTCGTGCGACGGTTCACCCGAATACAGCCTCGACGATACCACTAAAACGACTCGTGGTACCGACATGGTTTTGCACCTCACGGGCGAAGATGCCGACGAATACCTCAAACCCGAGCGCATCACCGAGCTACTCAATAAGTATTGCAAATTTTTGCCGATTGAGATAAAATTTCAAGGCGAAACGGTCAATAATCCTACGCCTGCGTGGAAAAAACAAGCGACCGAACTCGACGACGAAGCCTACAAAGCGTTCTATCAAGAACTGTACCCGTACAGCGCGGAACCTTTGTTTCATATACATTTGAACATCGATTATCCGTTTAACCTGACGGGTATTTTGTATTTTCCACAATTGAAAAACCAATTGGAAGTACAAAAAAATAAAATTCATTTGTATTGCAATCAGGTGTTCGTGACCGACGAGGTGAAGGAGATTGTACCCGACTTTTTGCAGTTGCTACACGGCGTAATCGACTCGCCCGATATTCCGCTCAACGTCTCGCGCTCCGCGCTGCAAGCGGACCGCAGCGTGAAGCAAATCACGAATTATATTACCAAAAAAGTAGCGGAAAAATTGGACGAAATGTTCCGCAAAGACCGCGAAAACTTCGAGGCGAAATGGGAAAATATCGGTGCGTTTATCAAATACGGTATGCTCACCGACGAGAAATTTGCCGACCGCGCCATGAAATTCGGCTTGTTGCAAAACACCGAAAAAGCATTTTTTACCTTTGAGGAATACCGCGAAAAAGTAAAAGCAACGCAAACGGATAAGAACGAAAATATAATATTTTTATACACTAATTCGCCCGAGGAACACAATAGTTATGTGGCTGCCGCAACCGCAAAAGGCTACGATGTATTGTTAAATGACAATATTATCGATATGCACTTTGTGCAGTTTTTGGAAGGCAAATTGGAGAAAGTACAGTTTAAGCGCATCGACGCAGATACCGTCGACCGTTTAGTAGAAAAAGACGAAACAACGGAGAGCGTTTTGTCTGAAAAAGAGCAAGAAACGGTCAAAAATATTTTTGCCGAGCAGCTCAAAACGGGTACAAGTGTGGAGTTGCGCGCCCTCGCGCCGACCGACGCACCAGTGCAAATCGTGCGTCCTGAGTTTATGCGCCGCATGAAAGAAATGCAAATGATGCAAGGCATGGACGCAACAATGTTTGGTGATATGTATAATGTGGTGGTGAATACCAATCATAATTTGGTGACAGAGAAACTCCTCAAAACGCCTGCCGATAGTCAAGCGGACTTAGCATTGTATTTATATGACCTTGCGCGGTTGCAACAAAACCTACTCAAAGGCGCGGAACTGACTACGTTCATCGAGCGGAGTATGCGTTTTCTGAACTAATGTTTTAGTCGCTTATCGAACGCAAAACGAGGTGTTATTGGGTTTCCAATAGCACCTCGTTTTTTTATAATTGTATATATTTAAAATCAAAAAATATGACTTCAACCGTAAAATATTTGGGTAATTTGCGCTGCGAAGCGACGCATTTGGCATCAGGACAAACGATAATCACTGACGCGCCGCTCGACAACAAAGGCAAAGGCGAAGCGTTTTCGCCGACCGATATTTTTGCTACATCGCTCGGTGCTTGCGCGCTAACGATTATGGGCATCGCCGCCGCCGCGCACGGTATAAATATGGAAGGCGCACGCGCCGAAGTGCAAAAAGTGATGTCGTCAGAGCCGCCGCGCCGCGTAGCGCGCATCGAGGTTTTGTTCGTCATGCCCGCGCTAAATTACAGCGAAAAGCAGCAAAAAATACTACAAAATGCAGCGCATACTTGTCCCGTTTCGGTGAGTTTGGGCGGTAGTAGTGTAGAGATTGTGGAAGTGTTTCGGTGGTTGTAAATCACACGTTGCTAAGGGTTTACCTTATTTAGACGTACCGTAATCGTATTTTTATTCTCGTACTCGATGCGCACCATGTACATACCGCGTGGGAGTTCGGCAACGGCGTATTTACCGTTGGCGGCAGGTTCAAATTCGCGAATTGTTTTGCCTAGAAGGTTGATGATACTTATTTTTTGGACTTCGGTTTCGTTGGCTACCGAGAAAAATTCGGCGGTCGGGTTAGGATATAAATAGGCTTGTTTAACGCTCGCTGAACCCGCACTCGCCTGCGCTATTGACGGTATTTGTAGCGAAAACTGTGCATCAATTGGTTGGTTGATACCAATAAAAAATAGTAAAATAAAAATATATAATTTCATATAGTTGTTTGGGGTTTGGAGTAAGATGTGATTGGGGTACAAATATGAAACAAATACTTTATAATGTCAAAAAAATATCACATTATTTTTTATTTTAATTTGTTTTGCAGTAATCCTTACAATTGATAACATAAACGCAACGTAAAATAATAGCTGTTAAATAGGTTATTGGCGTAGGAGGGATAGTTTCTGAATAGATTGCTAGCCGAGTTGAGTAAA
>JAYWGJ010000382.1:0-14760 GCA_043778315.1 Saprospiraceae bacterium
TTCACGAAAATACTTTTATTAGCGACATAGATACTTCACTACGTTTTAACTATTTTTCGGCGTTCCCGATAATCACGCCTAATTTAAAACATATACTTAGAATTTATTTTACAGCGTTGTTTTGTACCATTCCAAAGTCAATTCGATGCCTTTGTAGATATTAATTTTGGGCACCCAACCGAGTTGTTGATGTATAAACTCCAAATCGGCGGCGCGGCGACGAATGTTATCTATATCTCTTTCGGGTACGTTTTCTATTTCAATCGTCGGAATATATTTTTTTATCACCTCCGCCAATTTATTGACCGAGGTTTCGGTACTCGTACCGATATTAAATACTTCGCCGAGTGCCTTCGGGTGAACGGCTGCCAAGATAGTTGCGTCTACTGCGTCGCTAATAAACGTGTAGTCGCGAGTTTGCTCGCCATCACCAAAGATACTAAGGGTTTGCTCGGTCAGTGCATTATGCACAAACTTTCCGAGTACGCCGCAGTACGGGTTACGCGGCGACTGCCCGAAGCCATATACATTAGAATAACGGACGCTCGAGGTAGGAATATCGTAGGTGCGATTATAAATAAGCGTAAAATTCTCGCCCAACAATTTGGTTGCGGCGTAGTTGCTCAATGGCTTCACCGCATCACGTTCCGCTAACGGAAGCCGCGTCGAGCTACCGTAAACCGAGCAAGACGACGTGTAGATAAATCGCTCCAAAAGCGGGTGTTCGTGATGCCGAAGTTGCTCGAGCATTCGGAGCGTACTCTCCGCATTTACCTGCATATCGAGCAACGGATTTTTGCCCGAAGCCGCAATCTGCACACAAGCCAAATGGAAAATGTAGTTTACGCGCTGCATCAAGGGGAAAAGTTGCTCGGTGTCGAGTACACTTATTTTGTGAAACTCGACGCGGTCGCGCACCGACGCAATCATTGCTTCGGTGCTGTTCAGACAGTCATCAACTACGATAACTTTGCAATTGTAGTCGATAACGAGGCTTTTTACTAAATTATGCCCCACAAAACCCAAACCACCCGTTACCAGTACGGCGGTATTTGCTATATTTTGACGAAAATTTTTCATATTTTTGAAATAGGTTCTAAAAAGCGGCGTGTCATATTGGCAGCCGTATGTTCTTGTATCAAGGGATTACTTAAATCGAGTGACACAAAATTTTGATATTTATTAAATAATATTGTTAATGTTTCAATTAGACACGAAAGGTTGTCTGCGGGTGTGTCGCCTATCTCGGTGGTGTAGCCAACCAAATACGGATAATCAAGCGATTTCAAGAACCGATAGGGGTGCGACTCACGATGCAAAAATGCAAAAAACGGCTTTGCGGAAGCCACCAAACCCATGAGTTTGGAAGCCGCGTATTGCGTTGAAATGTCGCCAAACAGAAATAACATATCGGCACTAACGGTCAATCTCACCGCATCTTTGTAAGGGCGGCGGTCGGCACTTTCAAAAACAACTGACTCGAGTTTATTTTTCTCGATAAAAGGCGTGAGCTGTGTCTGCGCCAAACTGCCTATTGCGTAGGAAGTACCGATAAATTCTACCCGAAATTTATAGTTAGCGTTAAGCCGCGCAAAGGCTGCCATCAATGTATCCAAAACCAAATACGCGGTCACCCAAACCGCACCGATATATCGCAAAGTTAGCACTTCGTTTTTGGTATTCGTATTTTTTAAACTATCAAAATCAGAAGCCTCTACTCCATAAGGAATAGCAAAAAAGGGCTTTGCGCCCATACTGCCATGCCGCTCAATAATATCATCATTGATAGGTTTGGAAACCGCATAAATAACAGACGCATTCCGCACCACCCAACCCTCTAGCGTTTTTGCTATCTCTTGTGTAAGTTTATGCTTATAAGTGGTGTAGGTTTTTGTTTTATGCACCCAAGGGTCAATAAAGTCGATGCCGTAAGGCACGCCCGTCAGCCATTTTATTATCGGCGCGATGACCAAAATAAACCAAGGCGGGACAGGATAAAGCATAAAGGCAGGCTTTTCTTTTCGGGCGTGTTGCCATAAGGCAAAAAACAAAAAAGGGAGCATTCGTAAGCCCAAATCGCCGATTCCGATTTTCCGAGTCCAAGTTTGCGACAAGCAGCCGACCTCCACCACAGGACAACCTTTGCCCAAAAGCTGCAACATCCACTCGTCTTCGGTTTCTTCCCTATGTTTTGGTGAAACGGTAAAAACAGTTGGTTCATAGCCGTTTTCTAAGCAATACGGCACTATCATGCGCACTCTTTGCGAAGGCGGCAAAGCAGACGGCGGATAATGCGGCGCAATAATAAATATTTTTTGGGTCATCTGACTACTTAGGGCTTATTAATCTCGTCCAAATATCGACGAGTTGTGCGCTTTCGTTTTCATAGGCAAACGGTTTGGCATAGTTAAAACGAGTGTTTCGCGCCAAGCGAATAGTCTCGATATTCTGCAAAATTTTGGCAACTTCTATTGTTAAGTTTTCCGATTTTATATCTGTACAAATGCCAAGTTGTGAGTTATTCGCCATGAAATTTTTTTGTCCTTGCGTTTCACTTGCCAAAATATATAAACCCGCTTGCGCGTAAGTAAATATTTTATTGGTCAAGCAAATGTCTCTATTCAATTCCGAACTGCTCAACTCGAGTGCCAAACCAATATCATATTGATATAAAATTTGGTGCAATTCTTTTTGTGGTAATAGTGGTTCGGTGATGATATAATCTTTTCTGCTATCGAGGTATTCCATAGCAAAATTTTCATACAAATTGCCAATTAAAGTAAGTGTAATTTCAGTGCGATGCGCGTCAAGCGAAGGTAAAATTGTTTCTAAACCACGCCCTTTTGCAATATTGAGCGAAAACCATACAAAATTTACTTTCGCTTTCAAGTTATTTGGCGGCATTTCTTCACTAAAATCAGTACTTATAAAAGAGTTATTTATCAAAAAATTACTAGGAATTGCTGTTGTTTTTGCTAATAATTTTTGGGTATAAATGCCTATCAACGGCGCGGCATAAGTGAAATAATTGGCTTGCGGCAAAAGCATTTGCATCAATTTTGTTCGAATTGCTATGGTTGCAACGGGAACGCCACCACTTTCACCTGGATGAAAATCCTCAATATCAAAGCCCCAATTCACGTTTTGTTTTTTGGCAAAATAATACGCAGGATACAACGCGCCTAGTGTGTGACCAATAACCAAATCGGGTGCAGCTGTTTTTCTTAATGCCATCAACAATAAAAGCGCACGTTTATTTTCAGCAACTGCATTCCAATAAAAGCTCTTATTGACAAAAAGTACTATTTTTTGCGCAATTTTTTGAACGATTGAACTCAACAACCAGGTCCAAAATGTTGTTTTTGTAGCCGATACGCGTATGAAATTAACGCCTTCCATACTTCGCTCCATTTTATCGTCAAGACTATCCCAATTGCCGCCCACTCGAGCATAAAACAAACTGACCTGCCAGCCTAACTCGACCGCCAAGCTCGCTTCTTTGCGCAAACGCGGATTGGAAGACAGGTTCGCCGTTGTCAAAAAAATAATGTGTGGTTTTTTCAAAAGAAAATAGAGATTTTAATTGAGGTATTACAAATCTTTTATAAGTACTTCTATTTTTTCAATCTGTCGTGTATAAGTATTGTCAAGGGCAAAATTTATTCGTTTCTGTTGATTTTCAATAGAATTAAAAACTTCAATATTATTGACAACGTGTTCAAATAATGGCAAAAAATTGCTATTGTCATCATCGGCTACCATAGCAAGAATATCTGTGCCATCATAAGCGGATATTCTGCTGCTCACTACCACTTTTCCAAAACTAAGGTACTCCATTATTTTATGCGAATTAGAGCCTTTATTGGGATCTTTTGCGTTATCATAACATAAGAAAAAACCGTCCATCATCGCCATAATTCCTACCATTTCAGACTGCGGTTTTGTTCCGTGCAAGACGACATTGGATTTTTGTTGTAAAAAGCCAACAAAAAACTCTATTTCTGCAGAAATTGTGCCATAGCCGGATACATTATTATTATGATAACTGAACGGACCTATAAAATGAAATTCAACATTTTCAAATTGAGTAATCACTTTTTTTAGCACTTCTTTCTCGATAAGTGGTATGAGCAAATTACCTGAGTAGCAAAATTTAATTTTGCCCTTTTGTGACCAGGTATCAGGCTTAAACGCTTGCGCAGAATCGGCAAAAATACGCCCTAAACCATGATTTAATAAAAAATGTGGCGTAGCACTATCCTTAAAATTAGCCAAAATAACACTTGAAATAGAAAAAACTACTTGCGCGTTTTTAGTGTTGCCCGACAGGTTTGCTATTTGATCTACGGGCTGATAAATACTAAAATCGGTATTAAACGCGTTTAAATCTTTATAGAACAAGCCGCAGTCGAAGTCCCAGACTACCGCTAACTTAGGGAGTGCTTTTAGTAGATGATTGGCAATATGAAACGCTAATATTTTATCAAATAAAAATCTGAGGTGAAATTTTAATATGAAGGACGAATAAATACAAAAATCAACCTTAAACAAATTACCTACACCTTCAATTGGGCTTATTGTTACAATTTTACCAAAGCTAGTCTTCTGTGTAGTAATTGGGTTCAAAAAAAAAACTTTATTTCCCTTTTTAGCCAATGCAATAGCGTAATGATGTTTCGACAGGTAAATATCGCCCCATGGCTGTGGAGAGATTAGCAGTATCGTTTTATTGTTCAGGTCTGTCATTGTTTACTTCATCAATTTTTTCACAAAATCGCCTATTGGCTTAAGCGGTTTAAGAAACGGATATTGTGCATAAGTACCTTTTTGCGTCGCAAACTCACTATGTTCGCGACGCGGCTCTTGCATGATTTTATCAAACTCCTGCTGCGTTAGGTTAAATTTTTTCAGCACAAACGACATATCTTCTGCTAACATATCACTCGGATACGCATTATTATTTAACTTTTCTTGAGCTTGTTCCTTAGTAATTTGCCCCGAAAACACCAAGTTAGATAAATGTGCTTTTCGCTTGTCAATCCCAAATTTTGTGGGTAAAATGTAACCTTGATAAAAACGTGTCCAGACCGACTCGTAGTGTTTTCCGCCATAATCGCGCCAGTTCAGGTCGCGTTTGATGGTTTCCTTTACTTCGTCGTAATTATAATGTATGAAATTGAGCGGCTCGAAACGTTGTATTTTCAGTACTTCGTCCACATACCGTTTCGTATTATAAGACAAAAAGGGGAACGATTTCAAATCTTTCACTGCAATTTTGCCATATTTTTGTTGAATATCTTTAATATTGACAATATCCCGTTTCGAGTAAATCCAATAATTTGGCAAGACTTGTTCGGTTACGATATTTGTGCCGATGATAACGTGTTTGATACCCCATTTTTTTGCTTGTTCGTACAAAACTGTCATGAAAGCATGGTCGGTTAGCACCTCAATATCAACGACCGAAGCGCGGATATAAGCCAACTGCATATCTCGAAATTCTGCCCAGTCGATGACATAAGTAAACAAGTCGAAACCTGAAATTTTGACTGCACTTTCTATGTTATGCACCGCAAGCTCCGAGTTCCAGCCATTATCGCAATGCACGATAAGCGGATTTAAGCCCAACTCTTTTGCTAAAAGGCACAAATAAGTGCTATCCACACCACCACTAAGCCCCAAAATACTATCGTATTTCTTATCTTTTTTATCCACTTTTATTTTGGCAACATCCTCCGCTAATCTCGCTTTGCCTGCGTCACCGCTCAACACGAGTTCTTCGTATGCCGCTAGGTATTCGTAGTAATAATTACAAATACCTTTTTCATCAAAAGTAATATTAGGGTCGGCTATCGTATCCATTACGCTAATTGCGCACTGCTGATATGGTCTTTCTGTCATTAGAAATAATTTAATTTTACCCGTTTGGCGTGTTTTTAAACTGATAAATTTGCTCGATAATATCCACCACTTTCAAGCCCTCGAGCGCGTTTGTGGTTATTTTTGAGCGGTTTTTTAACACATCAACCACGTTTTCGATGATATAATGATGATTTGCTGCCGAACCTTTATATTGTCCATAATCGTTTGGCGGATTTGAGGCAGCCAATTCGGGCATGGTATAATCTTTGATGTGACAATATTCTACTTCGTTCATATATTGTCCGCCCACTTTTACGCTGCCGTTTTCGGCAATAATCGTGATGCTGCTTTCGAGGTTTTTGTCCCACACTGCCGTTGAATAATTCAAAGAGCCTACGCCACCGTCGATGAAGTCGAAACTGACGAAACCCGAGTCTTCAAAATCGGTAGAATGTGCGTGCGAAAAATCGTTAAAACGTGCTTTTATATTGGCAATATCGCCAAAATACCAGTACATCAAATCGATAAAGTGGGAAAATTGCGTAAAAAGTGTTCCACCATCTAAACCGAGTTTGCCGTGCCAACTTTCTTTTTTGTAATAACGGTCATCGCGATTCCAGTAGCAATTGATTTGCACCATATACACTTTGCCCAAAATGCGCTTCCGCAAAATGTCTTTGAGCCACTCTGACGGCGGCGAATAGCGGTTTTGCATCACGCAAAAAATCTGCTTATTTTGCTGCAAAGCCTTGAAAATAATACGCTCGCAACCTGCTTTTGTCAGTGCCATCGGCTTCTCGATAACAATATGCTTTCCTGCACTTAGGGCAGCGAGTGCCTGTGCTTCGTGCAAGCCGTTCGGCGTAGCGATATTGACTACATCAAAAGCGATATTTGATTTCAACAAATCTTCAATCGTACTAAAATGCGGCACGCCAAACGATGCTGTACCCACTTTATCCGTAGGCAAAACATCGCAAACTGCCACCAATTCGGCTTCCGCATTCTCTTGTATCATCGTGGCGTGGCGTTTGCCAATATGACCACAACCTACAACGGCAAATTTAATTTTATCCATTTATTTTTTTACTTTCGTAACGATATTTTGATTGATATGATAGATTTCTTCACTCTCGGGACAAGTAGCCGCGCCGTTTTCATCGAACCTTAATTTATGCCCAAACTCGGACATCCAGCCAATTTGCTTGGCAGGGTTGCCGACGAGCAAGGCGTAGGCAGGGACGTGTTTTGTGACGACTGCGCCTGCGCCGATAAACGCAAATTCGCCGATGTCGTGTCCGCAAACAATGGTCGCGTTCGCGCCGATTGACGCACCGCGCCCTACTTTTGTAGTAGAATACTGACCGCGCCGATTAACCGCGCTTCGCGGATTAACGACGTTAGTAAAAACCATCGACGGACCCAAAAAAACATCGTCCTCGCAGGTCACGCCCGAATAAATCGAGACATTATTCTGCACCTTAACGTTATTTCCCAGCACAACCTCGGGCGAAATGACCACATTTTGCCCAATATTGCAATTTTTACCCAGAACACAATTGGGCATAATATGCGAAAAATGCCAGATTTTTGTGCCTTCGCCAATCGTGCAACCTTCGTCGACGATGGCGGATTCGTGTGCGTAATAATTCATTTTTATAAAAAAGAAAAAATTTGTTTTTTGAGTTCTTTTTGTGTGGGGTAACTGATGAGGACGGCGCGATGCGGACGTTGATAAACGAAAAAACTACCTGCCGACACTGCCGATGCACCTGCATCAATCGCTTTTTTGAAGTCTGCCACTTCGCTTGCGCCGCCTATTGCGATAAGCGGAATAGCAACGGATTTACTTATATTATAAATAATATCGAGGTCGTAGCCGCCAAATGTACCGTCGCGGTCAATCGAGTTCAATAAAATTTCGCCTACGCCGCAGCCTTCCATTTTTCTAGCAAATTCGATGGGGTCAAGCCCTGTATTTTTCATACCGCCATCGCTGAAAACTTTATATTTTCCGAGCCAATTTTTTTGTACGTCTATGGACGCAACTATCGCTTGCGCACCAAAAAGCCGCGAGCCTTCGGTTAGCAAAGCGGTGTTGTGCAAAGCACTACTATTTAAAATAACTTTCTCTACACCGTTAAATAAAATTTCTTTAATTTCTTCAATTTTCGTGATTCCGCCACCGTAACCCAAGGGCATAAAAGCCTCGCTTGCTATTTCGGCGATTTGTGCAATATTGGGCGCGCGACGTTCTTTGGTAGCAGAAATATCTAAAATCGTGATTTCATCTACTTCTTTTTCATTAAAAATCTTGACTGCATTAATCGGGTCGCCTACATATTGATGGTCTTTGAATTTGATAGACTTGACTAAGCCGCCGTTGCGAATAAGTAAAGACGGTATGACTCGAATACGTCGCATGATGGTTTTCTAATAAAAATATTAATAATATTTAACAAAATTGGAGAGTAATTTCATACCAAATTTGTGGCTTTTTTCGGGGTGAAACTGAACCCCGATTATATTGTCGCGCTCTACGCCTGCTGCATACGGATAGCCATAATTGGCATTTACCAAAATATCACTTGTATTTTGTGGTTGCAAATGATACGAATGTACAAAATAAAAACGCGGTTCTTCGTGCATATCCGTAAATAAGCGGCTCGTTTTGACAGGCTGAATATCGACCCAACCCATATTTGGCACTTTCAAGTTGCCGCTAAAACGAGCGGTATCAAAACTAACGGTTCTACCTTTTATCCAACCTAAACCGCTTGCGCTGCCTTCGTCGCTGCCTTCGGTAAATAACTGCACGCCCAAGCAAATTCCTAAAATAGTTACTTTATCATGTAGTACACGTTCGTTCAATACGTCGTAAAACCCTGACTTGCGCAACTGCTCCATGCCATAGTCGAAACTGCCTACACCAGGTAAAATCAATTTTGTTGCTTCGCGAATTGCACCTATATCATTGGTTATCAACGCTTTTGGTTCGCCAGATTTTTTGAGCATATTTTGAATAGACGACAAATTGCCTATTTTATAGTCGAGTATTACTAGCATGATTTAGAGATTGGGAACACCTTTAATTTTAAAAACCGAATAGTTTTGGAGAACCACGAAGGCTGCACATATAGCAATATATAATCTGTAATATTTTTCTCTTCAATAATGCGCATCAACTCCGCACCTGTTTCAGCATCAGCTAAAACAGCTATTTCGTCGTGTGCAACCCATTTACCACTGTAAAGACTTAATAAATCTCTGTTATTATTGACCCAATTGTGTATTGATGAATTGATTATTTTTTTCATAATAATACTTTTATTTCAATTGAAAAGCATCTTCCGCCATTTCTACCAGCGCGTTGCCGATAGAGAGCGCAGCGGTTGCGGCAGGCGACGGCGTACTCAAAATATGGAGCGCGTTGCGATGCGTCACTATTTTAAAATCGTCTATTGCGTCGCCGTCGGGTGCGAGTGCGACCGCCCGAACGCCTGCGCGCGCAGGGACGATGTCGTGGGTAGTTAGGCTCGGTATCAGACGCTGTAAATTTTGTAAAAAAAGTCGCTTCGAGAAAGCGCGTTTATATTCGTCGAGTCCATATCGCCAGTGTTTTCTAAACAAATTCCACGTTCCACGATAAGTCAATGCTTGTATTGTATCGTTAAAATCAAAATCTGTTTTGTTGTAACCTTCGCGCTTAAAGGCAAAAACGGCATTAGGTCCACACTCCACGCCGCCTTCAATCATTCTAGTAAAATGAACGCCGAGAAAAGGAAATTGCGGGTCGGGAACAGGGTAAATCAAATTTTTAACTTTATGTTGCGCTGCTTCTGTAAGGTCATAATAATCGCCACGAAACCCGACGATTTGCATTTCGGGGTCGGCTCCGTGTTTGGTAGTAAGTCTATCGGTTTGATGTCCAGAGCAATTTATAATATATTTTGCGTTGATTGCACCTTGCGAAGTAGCTACTTCGGTAAAATCGGTATGCTCGGTAAAACCGCGTACTTCGCAGTTGTATTTTATCGTAGTTTGGTATTTTTGTACCAAAATCGTTGCCATTTTTTCGGCAACTTCTATGTAATTTATAATGCCTGTTTGCGGCACCCACAAGGCAGCGATGCCGTTGCAATACGGCTCTATGTCTAAGAGTTGTTTTGTGGTGATAATCTCTGTACCCGCCAATCCGTTCTCGATACCCGTTTGGTATATTTTTTCTAAACGCGGCAACTCGCTTTGGTGTGTTGCGACGATAACTTTACCGCAAATATCGTGTTTTATATTATTATTTTTAGCAAAATCGAGCAATAATTTGTAGCCGCTTGTACAGTTTGTAGCACGCAACGAGCCAGGTTTGTAGTAAACGCCCGAGTGTATTACACCCGAGTTATGCCCAGATTGATGTGCGGCGGCGTGAGGCTCTTTATCTACAATCAGCAAGCGCAGATGCGGATATTTTTGCTGCAACTGGTAAGCCGCACCAAGTCCGACAATGCCAGTGCCGATAATGAGGAGGTCGTAGGTTGGGTTCATAAGAATACCATAAGGAATTAAAATTTATCGGAAAAAATATCTAATATTTTCAAGTTTTTTTGGGCATAAGCGATGAATTTATCTGATTTTATAAATCCGTTATACTCCACTGTTGCCTTAAATGGCAGGCATTTTTCTTTGTCTAAATACTTAATAATTTTTGCGGGATTACCGCCAATCACACAATGCCCTTCGGGAAAAGATTTTGTCACGACCGAACCCGCACCAACAATGGTAAAATCACCGAGTTCTACACCCGGCATTATCGAGCTATTGCCCCCTATCCAAGAATATTTGCCAATAATAACTCGTTTTTTGATATGAATACGGGTATCATGCAACTCGTGATTGGCACTAATAATAATCACGTTAGGAGCGATTTGCGTATAATCACCGATATAAATGCCACCCATCGCTTGTATATAACAGCCGTGCATGACAGGGTATGCATCTATTCCAATATAAAGATTTTCAATGTTGGTAACCAAACTATTGGGGTGAATCGGAAAGTACGCTTTTTTTCTTGACGCATCGCTGCTAAGTATTTTTTGCTCGAACCATCGTTCAAAAGATGCGCCGCACTGATAGCCTACCAAACGCGTAAACTCAAAATAAGGAAGCCGCGAAAAAAATGCGCCTACTATTTTGCGGGGATTTTTTATAAAAAAAGGTATGGATTTTGCTAAATTCATGAATTGTACTTGAATTATTTAATTACTGTTTTCTCCACCCGAAAACTGATAAGAACGCACTAAATAGACCAAATATATAATTACATAATTGATAACATAAGTTGTTAATATAGTATAAATATTGGTGGTAAACTGAACACTAATATAAAATACCAAAAACATAGATGCTAAGATGTAAATATGAAATATAAAATCTTCTCTAAGTTTATCGGCAACATAATACATATAAGTTAAGGGGCTAGTAATGAAGCCTGTAAATAATAAAAACACCATTATTTGGGAGTAACTCCCTGCGATGCGCCATTTTTCACCAAGCGCAAAAGCAAATATCTCGGGCGCAAACAAACCTACAATTGTATAAGGAACTATACCTATAAAAAACAGTGTGCGGAGTGTTTTCAAAAAAATAGGGCGACAATTGCCTTTTTTGCTATAATCGTCGGCGGCAGTTTGCCTGAACACTTCGCCTATTGCTCCCGCCACAAACTGTGTGGGTAAGCCTAATAATCTGTTGCTCATATTATAATATCCTACCGCTTGCGGACCGATGTGAGCCGATAAAAAAAACAATGGTATTTGATTTATCAGGTTGTTGATAAAATCGGCTGGAAGGCTAAAAAGGGGATAATCTTTATATTCTTGAGCGATAATTTTTAAACGTTTTTGATTTGGGTATTTAAAAATGTGTCTATCATTTTTATAAATAGGCACTACAACGATAGCTGCGGCGGCAATGTGGCCTACCACCAAGGATACCACCAGTCCCATTGCGCCTTTAAAAAAATAGCCTAATGTCAAGGACAAAATAACGGTTATAAAAGCTGGGATAGTTCGACTTAATGTAATGTTTTTATAGCGCTTTTTTTTGTTATTATAAACAGTAAAAACCTTTGCAAAGCAAGTGCAGCATACAGAAATAGGTAGTAATAGCAACCAGTTTGCGCTGTCCATTAATTTGAATTGCGCTGCTAATATACTTCTAAAAAAAACACTGAAAATGAGTGTTAGTACGGTAAATATGGTAATAAGTAGCGAACATAAATAAACTAAGTCAATTGTTTTTTCGTCACCATCGGGCAGTAAAATAGCAGTTTCATACCGAAGTGTACACAAAACTGATACCAATGCGGTTATACTCATATACATACCTAAAACGCCATAATCTGCAGGCTCGTAGAGGCGAGCGGTAATCGGAGCGGCTGCAATTGTTATAAACTGGCTTAGTGCCGCTCCCGATGCTAATGTTAATACATTCTTTGTAAAATCAGATTTTGTAAAAAATCCTTTGATTTTATTTAAGTATTGTATCATTTTTGATGTTATAGTTTAAGCAAAAAACCCTACTACTGCACTTACAATCCGCTCCAAATCTGCCGCTTCCATTTCGGTGTGCATCGGCAAAGAAATAACGCTTTTACACAAGGTTTGCGTCACCTTTAAGTCGCCCACTACTTTACAAACGCCCTCAAAAGCAGCTTGTTCGTCGAGCGGAATAGGGTAATAAATCATAGCAGGAACGCCGTTTACGGCTAAATGTTCGCGTAAGGCATCGCGTTTACCACCAGCAACGTGCATTGTGTATTGATGAAAAACGTGCGTAGAATTTGGAGCTCTTACAGGCGTTGTGAGTTGCGGTATTTTGGCAAAAGCCGCGTCATAAGCATCTGCAACCGCCAAGCGCGCTGCGCTATACTGGTTCAACCGCTTGAGTTTTACACCCAAAATAGCCGCCTGAATACTGTCGAGGCGCGAGTTTACACCCACAACCGTGTGATGATACTGCTTACTCTGTCCATGGTTAGCCACCATACGGAGCTTCACGGCGAGGTCGTCGTCGTTCGTAAATATCGCGCCGCCGTCGCCGTAGCAGCCCAAGTTTTTTGATGGAAAAAAAGACGTGCAACCAATATGACCAATAGTGCCTGACTTTGCTTTTGTGCCATTTGCGAAAGTATAATCTGCGCCTATTGCTTGTGCATTGTCTTCGATAACATACAAATTGTATTGCTGTGCCAAAGCCATAATCGCCTCTATATCAGCACATTGACCAAACAAATGAACAGGAGCGATTGCCTTTGTTTTATCAGAAATCGCTGGTGCGATTAGTTCGGCAGTGACATTAAAGGTTTCGCTGTCCACATCTACCAATACAGGCGTTAAGCCCAAGAGCGCAATGACTTCGGCGGTAGCAACGTAAGTGAAGGCCGGTACGATAACCTCGTCGCCGGGTTTCAAGCCTAATGCCATCATCGCAATTTGGAGCGCGTCGGTGCCATTTGCACACGGAATAACGTGTTTCACATCTAAATACGCCTCCAAGTCAGTCTGAAATTGCTTTACCGCAGGTCCGTTTATAAACGTTGTATTATCGATAACGGCCGCAATAGCCGTATCGATTTCAGATTTCATATTGTGGTATTGACTTTTTAAGTCCACCATCTGCAAACTTTTCATCTTTGTTTAATTTTTAAATAGCTTCGCTCTTCATAGGTCTGCAAAACCTATGTCAATTTATTTTTAAAATCAATTATTTTATACACAATTTTAATCCGCCGTAGCGTACTCGCATTCACGAACCAAACTTGCGTCAATAGTAAACTGTAGGGCATAACCCAGATTAGGTAACTCAACGACAATTTGATTTTTATTTTCTATTCTAACAAGCGTGCCTCTTACGCCTGCTAAGTTGCCTGCCGCTATCTCCACCTGCTGTCCGACAGTAAACTGCGTGATAGGCTGGCTAACTACTTCTATGGCTTCACTTATTATTCGGTTTAATAGCTCAATTTCAAAATCTGGTATGGCTATTAAATTTTTAGCAAAACGGATAAATGTCACTACACCTTCGGTCTCTAACACCTTAATGTAGTCGGATTTGACTATTTTAACAAAAATATAACCGCTAATTAATGGTACAGCAAAATGTTTCGTTTTTCTGCCCCAACATTTAGAGTAGTGCTGTATTGGCAAAAAGCAGGCAATTCTTTTTTGTAGGAGTAGCTTTTCTGCTGTTTTTTCGCTTTTAAACCTCGTTCGCACCGCAAACCAACGTGCCTCTGTATCGTGCAAATGAGTTATCGGAGGTGTCATTGACTACTTGTATTAAAATGAATGAAATAATTTATAACGACCAGTATATAAAATTGGGGCTATTTTCTAAGTCCCTGTAAATACTTTTTATATCTATCAATATGGGTGTGCCAGCCTGAATGCTTCTAAAAAAAGCTTCATCATAGGCTTTGTACGCTTTATGATTCACGGCAACTACCACCGCGTCGTAGGCTACACCTATTTCATCCACTAAACCAAAGCCATACTCGTGCTGCACCTCTGCGCTGCTCGCGTAAGGGTCCACTACCTCCACATCTATCGAGTAGCCCTTTATTTCCTCGATGAGTTCTGCCACTTTGGAGTTGCGAATATCCGACACATCTTCCTTGAAAGTCACACCCATAACCAGTATCTTGGCGCGTTTCGCCTCCTTACCTGATTTGATGATAGCTTGTGCCGTTTTTTTGGCAACATAAGCTGGCATACCGTCATTGATACGTCTGCCGCTCAATATCACCTGTGGGTCGTAGCCCATTTGAATCGACTTGTGCGTCAAGTAGTAAGGATCTACACCAATACAATGTCCGCCAACTAAACCTGGATAAAATTTCAA
>JAYWGJ010000383.1:0-14658 GCA_043778315.1 Saprospiraceae bacterium
AATTATCTTTGCAGCGTTATATACACCAATATTAAATTTTATCCGCTACGCGATGCACATAGAACAAATTTACACGAGTTGCTTGGCGCAAGGCGCGTACTACATCACGTCGGCAGGCGAAGCTGCTATCATCGACCCGTTGCGCGAAGTAAAGCCTTATTTGCAACGCTTAGAGCGCGACGGCGCCACGCTAAAATACATTTTCGAAACGCATTTCCATGCCGATTTTGTGAGCGGTCACTTAGATTTGGCTGCCAAAACCGACGCGCCAATCGTTTATGGCGTGAGCGCGCAACCCGACTTTGAGGCGTTAATTGCTGCCGACGGACAAGTATTTTCTATCGGAAACATAACCATCAAAGCCATACATACGCCAGGTCACACCTTAGAAAGTACTTGTTATTTGTTGTGCGACGAGCGCGGCAAACCGACCGCGCTGTTTAGCGGCGACACCTTGTTTTTGGGCGATGTAGGCAGACCCGACCTCGCGCAAAAGGTGGACAGCATGACGCAAGAAGACCTCGCAGGTTTGCTCTACGACAGTTTGTACATAAAGATATTGCCACTCCCCGACGACGTGACCGTTTACCCTGCGCACGGCGCGGGCAGTGCGTGCGGCAAAAGCATGATGAAAGAAACGGTGGACAGTTTGGGCAACCAAAAAACGATGAATTACGCGCTCAATCAACCGAACAAAACCGCTTTTATCGCCGCCGTCCTCGACGGTTTGCTGCCGCCGCCCAACTACTTTGGACATAACGTAGCGATGAACAAAAAAGGCTACGAAAGTCTCGACAGCGTATTAAATAAGGGCTTGCGCGGCTTGTCGCCAATGGAATTTACTAGCTTGGCGCAAACGCACGACGCGCTGATTTTGGATGCGCGCAGCAACGCCGATTTTCACGCCGCATTTATACCTGCGTCGGTAAATATCGGCTTGTCGGGCGACTTTGCGCCTTGGGTCGGCGCGCTCGTGAGCGATACTAAACAGCCGCTTTTATTGATAACCGACGACGGCAAAGCCGAGGAAGCGGCTACGCGCTTAGCGCGTGTGGGTTTTGATAATCAGTTGGGATATTTGGAGGGCGGTATAGCTGCTTGGCTTGTCGCTGACGGCGCAATAAATAACAAACTCGATGCCGTTCCGCGCATCACCGCCGATGCTTTTGCCGCCGAAGTGCAAATTGGCACGAGCCAAATTATAGATGTCCGCAAGGCGAGCGAATACGAAATCGCGCACCTGCGCACCGCGCAAAACAAGCCGCTTGCCGATATTAACGATTGGATAAACGACCTCCGCCCCGACCAACATTTTTACCTACATTGCGCAGGCGGCTACCGCAGCATGACCGCCGCGAGTATCCTAAAAGCGCGAGGCTATCATAATTTTACGGAAGTAGCGGGCGGTTTTGCCGCAATACAAAGAACGGATATCGCGAGTGAAAATATAGTTGGCGAAGCATAATTTTTTTTATTTTTTGGGAACTTATCTTTTTCGTAAATTATTGTTTTTATTATAAATAAATCAAAAAAATATATGGCTGACGCACAAAAAACCATTTCCCCCTTAAATCGTTTTTTTAGGTTGTTGCAACCGAACACTACGGAGATAAAATATCTATATATTTTTTCGTTCCTCAACGGCATCATCGCGCTCAGTATGCCCTTGGGAATACAAGCGATTTTGGGTATTATCGTAGGCGGACAAATCAATAGTTCGTGGGCGATACTACTGTTTGTCATCGGTCTCGGCATCATCGCGAGCGGTACGCTCACCTATATACAACAGTATATTTCGGAGGTTTTGCAGCGCAAACTCTTCGCTCGTGCCGCTTTCGACTTCGCGTTCCGATTACCGCGCCTGCGCCTCGAGGTGATAGAAAAGCAGTTTGCGCCCGAGTTAGTCAATCGCTTTTTTGACGTGCTGACGCTACAAAAAGGCTTGCCAAAACTGTTGATTGACTTCACAAATGCCGTTCTGCAAATCATACTCGGTTTACTCTTGTTGTCGGTTTACAACCCAATTTTCTTGATTTTGAGTATTTTTATCGTAATTACTTTGGTATTAATCATCGTACTTACGAGCAGACAAGGGCTCGAAACGAGTATTTACGAAAGTAAATATAAGTATAAAATAGTGTCCTGGTTGGAGGAATTAGCTCGTGCGGTGCATACCTTCAAGCTCGCGGGCGACTCTCCCTTGCCGATACAAAAAACCGACGAACTCCTCACCAACTACCTGACTTATCGCAAAAAGCACTTCCGTATTTTGCGTTGGCAATACGGCACTTTTATACTCTTTCGTGCCTTAGTAACGGTGGCGTTGCTCGGCGTAGGCTCTTATTTGGTGATTGAAAATAGTATCAATTTGGGGCAGTTTGTCGCTGCCGAATTGATTATTATTTTGGTACTAACCTCCGCCGAAAAAATAATCAATACGATGGAAACGGTGTATGACGTATTGACCGCAGTTGATAAAATAGGTTATGTCACAGATATTCCGATAGAAAAAAATAGTGGAGAAGTTTTAGACGCTTCTTTCGGACAAAAAGGACTGAGCTTGCGCGCAACAAATCTAAACTTTACGGCTACCGATACGATTGATTTACGCAATATTAACTTCATAATTAATGCGAACGAGCGCGTAGCTATCACGAGTACTGGCAACGGCGGCGGTAGCGGCAAATCGATTTTATTGCAAATCATCGCAGGGCTTTATACCGAATATACAGGCGTGATGGCGTATAACGATATTACGATTAAAAATCTAAATGTTAATAGTTTACGGACTTATATTGGTAATTTTTCTAAAAAAGAAACCATTTTTGAAGGAACTTTACTACACAATATCACTTTGGGTAGTACCGATTTGACCGCCGCTCAAATTCGTGAGATAGTTACTAAGGTCGGTTTGATTGATTTTGTGGAGCAACTGCCCGAAGGCTTAGAAACGATGCTTTTGCCTTTGGGGCAGCAACTTTCACAAAATATGATACAAAAAATCCGTTTCGCACGGGCATTAGCGCATCAGCCGCAGTTATTGGTTGTCGATAATTACGAGCGGTTGCAAGAAGCCTGCTATCCTATCAATGTTTGGGATTTATTGCCCGCAAACACTACGGTTGTCGTTGTCACAAATGACCCTAATATCATTAAAAATTGTACACAAGTATTTCATTTAGAAAACGGAGTTTTAACAACAAAATAAGTTTTCAGACCAAGAAAATAAAATATTTTTTATAATAAAAATACTATTATAATGCTCAATATATCTGACAACTCCGTTAGCCTCGACGGCGTATATCCTTTGCAATCCTTACAAAAAACGGGCGAATTTAGGCTAAATAAGCTCCTAACAATATGGTTATTGGCTGCCTTAGCTTTATTTATCATCATTTTATTGTGTCCTTGGACGCAAACGATACACGCAAAAGGCAAACTGACGACTATTTCCGCCGCCGCTCGACCACAAAGTATTCACAGCGTGATAGGCGGACGGATAGAAAAATGGTATGTCCGCGAGGGACAATCGGTGCGCAAAGGGGACACTATTGCGTACATCAGCGAGACGAAATCGGACTATTTTGACCCGCAATTAGTAGGCAGAACCGACGCACAGGTGAAGGCAAAAGAGGCAACTGCGCGCGCATACGAGTCGAAAGTAGTCGCATTAGACGGACAATTGGGCGCAATTGCCGAAATGTTGCGCCTGAAAATGTCGCAAACCCGCAACAAAGTGCAGCAGTCGCGCCTCAAAGTCACCGCCGACAGCATCGACCTCAAAGCCGCATATACTAACTACACTATCGCACAGCAACAGCTCGATAGAGAGCAAGAAATGTACAAAAAAGGCTTGAAATCATTGACGAGTTTGGAGGGAAAAGAGCAAAAGATGCAAGAAACGCAGTCGAAACAAATTGCGCAAGAAAGCAAATTATTGGTCAGTAAAAACGAATTGTTGAACGCCGCTATCGAACTCAACGCTATCACGCAAGAGTATTCCGACAAAATTGCAAAGGCAAAAAGCGACCGTTTTTCCGCGCTATCGAGCGTATATGATGCCGAAGGAAGTATCACAAAATTGCAAAATCAATACACAAACTACTTGCTTCGCGCCAATTTGTACTATATTATTGCGCCGCAAGACTGCTATATCTCAAAATTGTATAAAACAGGTGTGGGCGAAATAGTGAAAGAAGGCGACGAAATAGTGGAAGTAACGCCGAGCAACGCCGACCTCGCCGTAGATATGTACGTCGAACCTACCGATTTGCCGCTCATACACACGAACCAAAAAGTACGATTCGTTTTTGACGGCTGGCCCGCGTTCGTTTTTTCGGGTTGGCAAAATAGGAGTTTTGGTACTTTCGGCGGTAAAGTTATCGGTATCGACCTGCGCGTAAGCGATAACGGCAAGTTCCGCGTGCTTGTCGCGCCCGACGCTACCGACAAAATATGGCCCGACGCGCTCCGCATCGGTAGCGGCGCGCAAGGCATGGCGATGCTCAGCGATGTCCCCGTTTGGTACGAACTTTGGCGAAAACTCAACGCCTTCCCACCTGATTTTTATAAAGACGACGATGAAGCTGAGAAAGAGAAAGTGAAGCTAAAAGCACCTATTAAAAGAGTAAAATAACATATTATAGCTATATTATTAGCGATTTGTAATTTTTTTATCGTAAAAACAAAAGTTTATATAGTATTTTAATGGTGTTTAAAACAATCAATCGTATTTTTTTTATTGTAATTTGTATCTTTAATATCACGATATTAGATGCACAAAATATAATGGGTATTGATGCTTTTTTGCAATTGGTGCAGGTGCAAAGTCCGTTGGCAAAGCAAGCGGCGTTAGCACCGCGTCGCGCGGCAGAGCAACAAAGAGTGGCGCGTGGTGGCTTCGACCCAATGGTTTACTCCTATTTTGATGACAAATTTTTTAAAGAAAAACAATATTTTTCGTTGTTCAGTAGTGGCGTAAAAATACCACTACCGATAGGCGAGGCGAAGGTTGGTTATGATGTCAATAACGGTTCGTTTCTGAACCCAGAGGCTTCTACGCCAAACGGAGGTATTGGCGCGCTCGGCGTTTCGATACCTTTATTGCAAGGTTTGTTGATAGATGACCGTCGCGGAGCGATAAAACAAGCAAATATTGGCGCAGATATGGCTCAAATTGACCAAAGTCAGCTACTTCGCGACCTGCAATACGAAGCGGCGCAGGCATATTGGGACTGGGTGCAAGCGACGGTACAAGCACAAACCTTCAAAGAGACGTATATATTAGCGTTGGAACGGCTCGAGGCGGTAAAACAGAGCGTCAAAAACGGTGACCGCGCCGCTATCGACAGCACTGAGCAAAGTTTGGTTGCCCGACAATGGCAAATAGAAACGACGAATGCGAATATGCGTAGCCGCGCCGCGCAGCTTTTCGCCGCACAATATATCGGAGAAACGGCAGACCGCAATACTTTTGCTTCCGTCGCGCCCGTTTCCTTAGCGGTAGCGGAAAAATTGCCGTATTCTTTCACGCGCATCAATGCGGTCGCGCAGTTAGATAGCTTGCGGCAGCTTGGTTTTTCGTTGGCGGAAAGCAATCTTTTATTGGGCTTGCAAGCCTATCAATTGAAGTTGCAACAACTCGATATAGAGCAGAAATTGAAGCAAGAAAAGCTAAAACCGAAGCTAAATGTCAATTATAATGCCCTTTCGGAGCAATTTAATTATACTAATACGAAGTACGGACAATTTTATGACAACTACAAACTTGGCGTGCAGTTCAGCTATCCGATATTTACGCGGACGGAGCGCGGAGGTGTGAATTTGACCAAAATAAAGCAAGAGGAAGCCGCTTATGCGCAAACACAAAAAAGGATAGAATTGCAAACAAAAATAGCGATGTATAGCAACGAGCTAAGCAATAATTTGCAACAAATCCGCCTGTATAATCAACAATCGAGAGATTATACTACGCTCCGCGATGCCGAAGTAGTAAAATATCAATTGGGCGACTCCAATATTTTTATGGTCAATGCGCGAGATACGAAACTGCTCGAGGCGCAACTCAAATTGACGGAATTGAAGGTAAAACACTTCAAATATTGGTCGGTTTTACAATGGTTGTTATCGGCTTAATTATCAAAATAAATCATTTTTTAGTATGAAAATACGCACTATTAGGTTAAAAAACATACATTCGCTTCGCGAGGAGGTTGTACTTCGGTTGAACGAAACGCCGTTTGCAGATGCGGGTTTGTTTGCGATAACGGGCGATACGGGTGCGGGCAAAACGACGCTTTTAGACGCGATGACGCTCGCGCTCTATGGCGAAGTGCATCGTAGCAAAAGCGTAGATGAAGTGATGTCGAACGGTGCGGCAGATTGTATGGCGGAGGTAGAATTTGAGGTAAAAGGCGTTTTTTATCGCGCAAAATGGTCACGCGAGCGTGCGCACAAGCGCAGCAACGGCAAATTACAGCCTGTTCGAAGAGAATTGGTGAATATTAGTGATAATGAAGGCGTTTTATTTGCAAAAATCAATGATGTTAAAGATGAAATAGAAAAAATAACAGGTTTGAACTACAAAAGGTTCACAAAATCGGTACTTTTGGCGCAAGGCGACTTCGCAGCGTTCTTAAAAGCGGACGATAAGGAGCGCGGTGAGCTATTGGAACAAATAACAGGTACAGAAATTTATTCGGAAATAGGGAAAGATGCTTTTGCGAAGCATAAAGAAGAAAAAGATAAATTAGACGGCTTGAAAACGCAACGCGACAGCTTAGAATTACTTACAGAAGACGAGATTATGGGCTTAGAAACGGAATTGAAAGTCATAAAAACAACACAAATAGACTTAGAAATAGCTAAAAAAACCGCAGAAACGCATACTAAGATATGGACAGATTGGGAAACACTGCAAGCAACCGCCGAAAAATTGGCGGCAGACACTGTATATATAGCAAACGAAAAAGTAGGGTTAGCGGATAAAAAAGTAGCTTTGGCGCAGCATAAAAAAATACAATCGATACGTCCTTTTTTACTGAAAGCAGCCGATTTAGATAAGGAAATAAAAGACCGAACTATCGAAAAAAGCAGCGTAGAAACGGCATTAGAAACTATAAAAAATCAAAAAAATGCGGCGAAAATAGGATTAGATATTGCAACACAACAACTTGCACAAATCAAAAAAGAAAATGATGCAGCGCAAGAAGTGATAGCAAAAGTGAGTGTTTTGGACGCGCAACTGAAAGATAAAACGGATAATTTAGCACAAAAAAATGCTATTTATACTAATTTATTGGATACGCAAAAAAAGCTAAACGAAGACATCAATAATAATACGGCAGCTTTAAATAGCAATAAAAACGAGTACAACGCAGCAACCGAAGCCTTAAATCAAGACCCGAAAGCCGCCGATTTGGACGTTAATTTTGCAAAAATACAAACGAATACGGCTTTATTAGTAGAAAAATTACAAAATAAAGAACAAAATACCCAAAATATAGCCGATTTGACTACTAAAATAGCTGCATTTGAGATAGAAAAACAGGCAGCAATAAAAAAACAAGAAGTTGCGGCGCAAAATTGTGCGAAAGCGAATGAATTAATAAACGAATATACTCAAAAAGGAGTTTATGAGGTCAATTATTTTTTGAATTTGCAATTAAAACTGAATAAAGAGCGCGATAATTTAGAAAAATTACCTGCTTTACAGCAAAAATACCAAAATTTGCAACAAAGTTTGGACGATGCCTACGATGATTTGGAGCAAATACAAACGCGCACGAATAAATATGACAGCCGCCTGCTTTCAGCGCATGAAGCGGTGGAGCATTTCGAGGAATTAGTGACGTACAAAGAAGAAATTTACAACCTCTACAAGGAGCGCGAAGGCTATGCGGCGGCTCGGGCAGAGCTTACGGACGGCTGCGAATGTCCGCTTTGCGGCGCGAAAGCACACCCTTTTGTGCTAAATCACGCTACTAATGCGATGCCGAAAGCTAAAATGGAGTTAGAAACTGCAAAAAATAGCCTAAAAGCGCAAAAAGAGGCATACAATCGCTTGATTAAAGTGCATTTGGAGCATACGCACGAAAATAAAGCCGCTACCGAAAAAAATAAACAGTTGGAAGACGCGTTGCACGAGTTGGAGCGCGAATTTACGCGCATAGCAGTAGCAATAGGTGACTCGACATGGATACGCGATGAAACTATTGTTGCTCAAAAATTAGCCGCAGTCAAAAAAGAATTGGGCAATTTACAGCAATCGCAAACCGATTTTACGCAAACAAAAGCGAATTTGGAAGCTGCCCAAAAAGATTTGAGTAAATGTATTGATAATTACAAGAATTTAGATTATAAATTACAAATAAATCAAGAAGAATATGATAAAAAAATACAAAATTCAGTGCAAGAAGCGCAAATTACTCAAAATTTAGCTAAAAATATAGCCCAAATTATCGATAGCTATCTCGAAAAGGATATTTTTATTGATTATAATAATAAAACTAGCCTAAACGAATTGGTAAATGATTTGCATCGGCGCAACAAAAATTATCAAAATCAATTGGCTGCACAACAAAAAACAGCGCAAGAAATAGCTGTTTTGACTGCGAAACAAGAGAATTATTTGGGTAGAAACCAAGAAATAATAGCGGATTTGGAAGTTCAAAATGCCGAAATAACGCAACTTACGAATAATATTGAAGGTGTAAAAATGGAGCGTTTAGAACTTATGGGCGATGAAACCGTTGCAACTGCAAAAGCGCGTTGGACGACCGCGTTATCAAATGCGCAAAAAACACACGAAAACGCACAGCGAACCCATCAAAATTTGAGTGATAGCGATTTACAAACCACTCAAAATTTGGAAAATATTACTAAAACTGTGACAGCGTTAAATGATAAAAAATCAGAAAATACAGCAACAGTGACTTCCGAATTACAACGTTTAGGCGTACCCGATGCAGCTACCGCCGCGAGTTATTTATTAGACGAATCGACGGTTGAAAATATAGAAAAACGGATAAAAGAATTGGATAATAAAACCGCAATTTTGAAGGCAGACCAAGAAAAATTAGCGTCTAAAAAAACTACTATACAGCCGTTGATAGTTGGTTTAGCCCCAAAAACGGATTTGCATAAAGAAGTAATTGAATTAACAGAAAAAATCGGTAATTTGCACCAAAAAATTGGCGAAATAAGCCAAAAATTAACTGCCAATACCGCCCAGAAAGCAAAAGCGGAAACCCTTATCGAGGCGATGAAATCGCAAGAAAAAGTGACGTATAAGTGGGAAGCTTTGAACACTTTGATAGGCGACGCGACGGGTAGCAAGTTCCGAAAATTTGCGCAAGGACTGACTTTGCAGCACCTCACCGAGCGTGCAAATAAGCATATTAGCACGTTAAACGACCGCTATGCTATCAAAAAAAGGGACGATATTAGCTTAGAATTGGATATTATTGACCTCTCGCAGGACAATAATAGACGCAGTATGTACACGCTTTCTGGCGGCGAAAGTTTTTTGGTGAGCCTCGCGCTCGCGCTCGGGCTGTCGGATATGACGGCGCGAAATATGAATATAGAGTCGCTATTTATCGACGAAGGCTTTGGTAGTTTGGACGCGCAAACACTCGATTCTGCCTTGAACGCGCTTGAGCGTTTACAGTCGTCGGGCAAAACGATAGGCGTTATTTCGCACGTCGAGGCACTAAAAGAGCGGATTGCTGTGCAAATTGTGGTCAAAAAAGGCGCAAATGGCGTAAGTAAGGTGGTTTTTAACGCCTAAACGTAAAAAAATAACATGAATTTTGATTTACAACCAACGCTACAAAACGTAAAAACTCATACTGATTTTGGTCACGTCGACGCGCTATATCAAGCCGCTTTTGGCAGCGCGGCAGTACCTTTTATGGTGCAAAAACGTTGGTGGAACGCGCAAAAAATAGGAATTGTAGCATTGTATAACTCAGCCGATACAGCAACTCAGAAATTGGCGGCAGCTATCAGTTACTGGAGCGTTTCAGCCGAAATGTATGCAAAATTAATCGCAGGCGAAATCAAGGAAAAGGAATTGATTATTGATAGCAATACAACTGATAATCAAGACTTTATCTATATTAGCGATATTGCAGTTTTACCCGAAATGCAAGGCAAAAAATACGGTTTTCAACTATTAGAATATGCTTTAACAGCAATAAAAAACCGCATAAAAAACAAAAAAGCAAGCGTTTGCGCGCTTGCTTTTTCGGAAGGTGGGGCGGCATTATTAGCTAAATTTGGGTTTGTGCTTTCGCCAAATCCAACAGCCGACGGCTTACCTCTTTATGTTTTGGAAATTGATTTATTTTAACTTATCAGCAGCTTGTTTAGCAACCGTATTTTCGGGGTCTATGCGATAACTTTCTTCATAAAAAGCCTTTGCCGCTTTGTTGTCTTTGCGCATTTCCGCCATCAAACCGCGCATGTAATAGCATTTGGCGCAAGTTGCGTCTGATTTTGTAGATAACTCGAAGTTTTTTTCCGCTTCTACTGGATTTTTTTGTTCCAAAAGCAAAATACCCATATTAAAAAATGCGTCGGTATAATGTACGTCCAAACCGATTATTTTTCTGTACAGTTTCATCGCAGTAGTATAATCGGGCTGTTTCAAATTTTGGTAATACATTGCTTTTGCATACAACGTTTCGGTGTTGCTCGAGTCAATTCGGAGCGCGTTATCCAAATATTTTAATGCGATAGGATTGCGTTTTTGTGACATCAATATACCGAGTTGTAAATAAGCGTCTTGATGATTTGCATCAGCTTCTACCGCCGACTGAAATTCGTTAATCGCAGCGAGTGTATCCGACATTTCCTTCTTAATCCGTCCCATCATAAAGTGACCTTCCGCGTTGCCTTTCGACAAGTCCATCACTTTATTCACACTCGTCTCCGCTTGTGCGTACTGTTTCACAATAAGCTGTAACTCAGATAGTTTGAGTAAACTTTGTAGGCGTTTTGGTTCGCGGCGAAGCAAAACCTCGAGCGTTGCCATCGCCTCTTTTGACTGGCTAAAATCCATTTGCGCGTCCGCGAGCGCGTGAAAATACGACCACTGCGACGAGTCCAAACTAATCGCTTTTTTGAAATCGCGGATAGATTCGTCGTACAACTCCTCTTTGTATAACGCTTTGCCGCGCATTGCCCAGAGCGAATCGTTAGTCGGCTGCGCTTGCAATTGAACCGTAATTTTATCGACACTCGGGTTGCCAATCGGTGCAAAAAGTTTATCGTCGCTCTTAGGCGCAGTTTTGCAAGCGAAAATAAATAGCACGCTGAGTGATAAATTAAATAATAAAAGGAATTTATTTGAAGCCATTATTTTGTTTTTTACAATAATTTTTGGTTGCAATTATAATATTTGCAAAGGTAAAATGAATTTTTATACTATCGAAATACTTTTTTTGCGAAAAATCCTACGAGTTGGGAGTGCGTGGTTTCAACCCGCATAAAAGCACCTCTGCTTACTCTTTATTGACTATTTTGAGGATTAAATCCATCTCAAAACCTCTACTTAGCGCGTAGGAAATTGATTTTGCTTTGCGCTCGTAGTCGTTCAAATGTGCGTATTTATCTTGATATTTTGCAATCACGTCCTCGAGGGTCGCGGCATATTCTTCGGGGTCTATTTCTTTCATGCCAATTTTAATATTGGGTTCAGAAATTTGTTTTTGGCGCAAGCCAAGCAATATTTTTATGCGTCCCCAACCGTTAAAGCGGAATTTCCCGCGTGCGTAAGATTGCGCAAATCGCTCTTCATTAATAAATAAATCGCCGATAAGTTCCGCTATAATTGCCTCTACATCAGTAGAATACAAACCGTATTCGTATAATTTGGTGCGGACTTCGGAAGGACAACGGTCTTGATACGCGCAATAGTTTTGTGCTTTTTGCAACGCCATACGCGGCGTAAGTCGTTTACTTTTTTTCTCCCATTCCATAACTATATTTGGATTAATTAGTAATAAAATAGTTTTTTTCTTTATTGTAATAAATAATTACGCATTTTTACCTATTTTATGTGCTATCCAACGCACAATTAAGGCACAAAAGCAAGACGTAACCAAAAAATTGAGTACGAAAACTAACAAACTAGCCATATTCCATACCTTTATTATCATAAAACACATCATAAAAGCCATATATACCCAAGAAAGACTAACAAAAGCGATAAAAAGAGCAGTAATTAATGCAGAAAACTTATTATCATATAAATGCAAAAATCGCCATATCGCTCTACCTACTACGCCCGTAGGCAAAATCGCGCCGACCATCATTAACGATAGCCAACTCGCGCCCGTTAGCAATAATAATTCGCGACTATTGAGGTGATACAGTATATCTACAAACGGTTTAGGTGATATTTGCCAAGCTAAATATCCGAAAAAAAGCCGCATTTGTGACCACCATTGTATGCAGTTTTGAATAAAATTTTTGTGCGGATTTGCCAACAAAATACAAATAATTACACCAAACGCAAGACTCAATACGCCCGCCAAAGAGAACAATCCGCGTTGCCAATATGGACGGCTTCGGTACTCAAACTCTCGCGGCGTGTCTAAATTTGCTGCGGCTTCGAGGTCGTAGTCTGGCGGCAGCGCGCCCGCAGGTGCGACATAACTTCCGAGCGGCAGCCAACCGACTCGAATAGCCGTATTATTGATGCGATGATGTGACCGACCGAAGTAAAAAACACTCATTTCGTCAATGCGAATACCGAGCAACATCGCCAATACACCGTGTACAAACAGGTGTAATAAATTGGCACACACCAAAGTCAAAGCAATATAAATAGCAGGTTCGCTAATAATGGATAGCATATCGGTATGGTCTTATTTTGGGATAGTAAAGATAATTTTTTTGTTCTTTGAAAATTTTTGTGTGCGAAACGCAACTGTGTGTGGGTTTCAACCCGCACTTGTTTTATTTTGTGCGGGTTAAAACCCGCACTCCGACAATAGGATTTTAAACCTCGCGCTGCATCAAGTTATCAGCGATAATATACAGTATTTCCAAGGCTTCCGCTTCGTTCGAACGTATTTTTTGTAGGGCAATCAAACCTTTTTGATAGTAGCTTTGCATAGCAGATTCGGCAGCGGCGCGCGCGCCTGCTTTTGTATATATATGAGTAACGGCGGCTATTTTTTCGCCTTCTTCGGTTGTTGTTTGCGGCTGCTGTGCAGCGTATTGATGCAATAAAGTACGGTCATTTTCGGTCGCGTTTTCATGGGCTTTCAGCCATAAAAAGGTTTTTTTATTGTTTAATATATCGCCGCCAATCCGTTTACCAAAAGTAGCTTGGTCGCCAAAAGTATCTAAAATATCGTCTTGCAATTGAAATGCGATACCGATATTTTCGCCAAATTGATACAATAAATCAGCGTCATTATCGGTTGCGTTACCGCAATACGCGCCTATTTTGAGTGCGCCGCCGAGCAAAACGGCGGTTTTCAAGCGTATCATTTCTATGTATTCCGCTTCGGTGACATGGTCGCGCTGCTCAAAATTCATATCCATTTGTTGCCCTTCGCAAACGGCTATCGCAACGCTATTAAAAGTATGCAAAATTGGCAAAATTGTGACATTTTTTGCTTCGCGCAACAAAGACTCGTAAGCAAGCACGAGCATCGCATCGCCCGAAAGGATAGCGGTGTTCGTATCATACTGTTCATGCACGGTCGGCTGTCCGCGCCGCACCGCCGATTTATCCATAATATCGTCGTGCATCAGCGTAAAATTATGAAACAACTCGATGGCAGCCGCCGCAGGCAAAGCAGCACGATGACCGCCGCTCACAATCGCGCAACCGAGCAAACTCAGGAGCGGACGAATGCGTTTGCCGCTCAACGAAAGCAGGTAGTTGATAGGCTCGTATAGTTCTTGCGGCTTCGATATACCGCGTTTTTCGGCTTCAGCCGTCATATAATCGTCGAAATCGAGTATATATTTAGACATTAATGCTATTTTTAATAGTTTTTTACTTTTTAAACGTCGCATACAGCGACCAAACGCCCAAATATGCCAAATAAACCTCCGAAAATAGTATTAAATAGCGATTTGGATTAGGATAATCAAACAAAATCAAGAAATTGGCAGAAATAGCAGCTATAATTAATCCCATTTGTAACCAACGATACTCTGCAACTTGCGACGGATACGGCACTTTAAAAGGTACGAAATGCAGTACGCAAATGATTAGCGTAGAAATGATTGTAGTGAAGCTGCTGGTTTGAAAAACAAAAAATTGGTAAAAAATAACAAAGTTCCATAGCACTGGAAAACCCACGAAATACTTGTCGGTGCTAACCATTCCCTTATGTCCGTAGTACATCGCGGAAGTGAGCAGCACGAGTGCGGGAAGTGCGGTGCGCCACGCGCCTGCGTCAAGCAGCATCGGCGAGGCGTACATAAAATAGGCAGGAATAACGGCGTAAGTGCAAAAATCTATCACGTCGTCAATCGCTTCGCCGTCCCAATTTGGTAGCACGTCACGCACACGAGCGAGGCGCGCTAACAAGCCGTCGAAGCCGTCAATCACGAAGCAAATCCATAAAAAAATCATCGCGTTGCGCCACTCTTCGTGGTGAATAGCGACGAGCGAAAAAAAGGCAGAAA
>JAYWGJ010000384.1:0-1573 GCA_043778315.1 Saprospiraceae bacterium
CTGCTACCAAACAACAAATACGGCGGAATATAGCGCAGCTCAAAACCGATTTTGCTAATTTTACGAAGCCGAACGACCCCGATATACAGCGTTTGCGCACCTTGAAAGGGCAGCTTGGCGCGAGACCAATGTTTTTTACCTTAGAAGATGCAAATAATTGGAGCGAAGACACGCTCGTCCTCACCAATCAAATCGAGCTATTAGAAAAGCAAGTCGCAGAAAAGCAAACCTACCTCTACGGCAGAGCCTTAGAGTGGCGGTTCGACTTCCCCGAAGTCCTCGACGAAGACGGCGAGTTTTTGGGCTTTGATGCTATTGTGGGTAATCCGCCGTACATTCAATTGCAAAGTATGGGAAGCCGCGTAGTTGATTTTTATAAAACACAATACAAAACCTTTGCACGCACGGGCGATATATTTTACTTGTTTTTTGAACGAGTAGAACATATTTTAGCTAAAAACGGGCAATTTGCTTTTATCACTAATGCGTTTGATAAAACGGCAGGCGGCGTAGCGGTGCGCGAGTTGGTGCAAGAGCGGTTTAAGTTTCAAACGTACTTAGACCTCACGGGTGTTGTCGTTTTTGTGGAGGCAACTACCTATCCCGTCATCATCACTGCCAAGCACAGTGAAGAGATGGGCGAGTTTCGGTACGCGAAAATGACAAAAGCAATGCTCAAAGAAGACGAGTTTATGTGTAGTAAAACCATGTATCATAACTTGCAACAAGAAAATCTAAAACCCGAAGTTTGGCAGTTTCTCGACGACGAAGAACGCGATGTTTTAGCAAAAATAAAACAACACAAAACCGTTAGGGCGCAATATGGAAAATGTTACTATGGTATAAAAACGGGTTTGAATGAGGCATTTATAGTGCCTAAAAACTTATTGAAAACAAAGGCTAAGAACGTTTTATTTGCAGTACACGAAGGTAAAGATTTGAAAAAATGGGTTTCGCCAAAGGCAAATAAGGAAATTATTGTCTTTAAGGCAAAATCTACGCAAAATCTATTCGGCAATGGATTGACTACCGAAGCGGCGGCGGAGAAAATGCAAGGTAAATATACCGAAATCATGTCGCATTTAGATACTTTCATCGACCGCGCCGAAGAGCGCACCGACCAAGGCGAATATTGGTGGGAGCTGCGCAACTGTGCCTATTATGAGCTATTCGAGCAGTCTAAAATCGTATTTCCTAATCTGCAAAATACCAATAAATTTAGTTTAGATGATAACCCTACATTTCTGAATGCGCCTGCCGTTTTTCTGCCTTCCGACAGCAAATATTTGCTGGGCGTATTAAACTCAAAAGTAGTTTGGCATTTTTTAAAAGCGGTTTGTGTAGTCAGAAGCGGCGGTTATATTGAGGTGAAACCGCAGTATTTTGAGCAAATACCGATACCCGAACTCTCCCTCGACGCGCAAGCTCCGTTCGTCGCGCTCGTCGACCGCATTTTAGCGGACAAAGCCGCCGCCGCCGCCGCCGACACGGGCGCGTTAGAAGCCGAACTCGACGGTTTGGTGTACCAATTATACGATTTGACCATGGAGGAAATAGCGGTAATAGAAGGGAC
>JAYWGJ010000385.1:0-4318 GCA_043778315.1 Saprospiraceae bacterium
GGTTCGACGACAAGGTCGGGGCGTGGGTGAGCAGCACTTATTATATGCAAAAACTCCCCGATTGGCTCACCGCTTACAACAAAACAAACCGACCCGAAAGCCTTATTCCGAAGGTGTGGAATACGCTTTTGCCGATTGCTCAATACACCGAAAGTGCGGCGGACGATAATGCTTTTGAGACGATTATAAAAGGCAAAACCGCGCCTACGTTTCCGTATAATATGGATACTTTGCAAAAGTATAATGGCTTGGGAATCATGCGTTTATCTCCGTTTGGCAACACTTATACGGCGCGTATGGCGGAGCAGTGCGTCAAGCAATACGAGATGGGACGCGATAGTATTACCGATTTTTTGACCGTCAGTTTTAGCTGCACCGACTACGCGGGTCACGCCTTCGGACCGCAATCGGTAGAGGTAGAAGATGTGTATTTGCGGCTCGACCGCGACCTCGCCGAACTGCTCAACTACTTAGATACGACGGTCGGTAAAGACCAATATACCGTTTTTTTGACCGCCGACCACGCCGCAATAGAAGTCCCCGATTACCTCAAAACCTACCGCATTCCTTCGGGCAGACTAACGACCAAAAAAGTGACTGCCGACCTCGAGGCTTTTTTGTCGGATAAATACAAATTGGATAAATCTGCAAATGCTTTGATTAGCGAAGTCGCGAATCAGTATATTTATTTAGATAATAAGCAATTAGCCAAAAATAATTTGGATAAACAAGCAGTTTGCAACGCAATAGCGGATTGGCTCGCAGAGCATGACGGCGTAGCCGAAGCATGGACGTACAGCGATATTGTACACGCCGACAACCCGTCGGGTATGCTCGCGGCGGTTAAAAAAGGCTTTATGCGCACCCGAAGCGGCGACGTAGCCTACACGCTCCGACCGGGCTGGAGCGATTACGCCGCAACAGGCACGACGCACGGCTCGGGCTACGCCTACGATACGCACGTTCCGATTATTTTTTATGGTAAAAACATCAAAAAAAATACCCGCATCGACACGCCAATCGCGATAACGGACATCGCGCCGACACTCGCTTTACTACTCCAAATACAGATGCCGAGCGGCTCAATAGGCGTACCGATACCGTTGTTATTGGGCGAATAGAAATGAAAACGCTGTTGCCTTCATAAGAAGACAACGGCGTTTTTTGGACGTTCGGGTTTCAACCCGAACCAATAAAATGTACCTACTCCGAAATACTGAACCGCAAATTAGCACCATAAAACATACCGCCATTCGGATTGGGTGCGATATTGAAACCGACATCTTGCAGCGCAGGCATTTTGCTTTTATTGTATAGATAAACGCTATTTTGTAGGTGTCTGTTAGCAGATTGGCGCAACACGCCCGATGCTACCATGAATAGTATAGACGACCCCGCCAAAGATAAATAAGTATCTTTATTGAAATTTTCTACTTGATTGGATTCGCCGTACAATCTTTTTGATAAATCGTACACCACCACGCCATAAGCCGCCAAACCGACACCCAAACAAGAAAATCCGAGTATTTTATCGCGTTGAAAACGCTTAAACTCCAAGATAGCCAACTCATTATTTGCTAATATTGGCTTCAATTTATTACCTAAAAAACCTATTCGCTCATATTTTTCATCTGTTGCGGATAGTTTGAAATAAATAGGTGTAAAAAAAGGACTTTCCGTTATCGGCTTGGAACTAAGCGACGAAGAAAATACCTTTTTTCTAGCTACGGTTAAGGACTGCGCTTGTGTATTTGCGAAAAGCAAAATGGATAAAAGAATGGTGATGATTGATTTGGTCATGATTTTGAATTTTTATGATTGGAATTTATGATTATAACTATTTTGACCACATATTTTGTAGTCTATTTTCAAAATAATCTTTATTGTCGTGGTCGTAGGCTTTAAAATAATCAACTAAATCTCCATTTTTATTAAATAACAAGAAGTATGGATATGATTTCATACCCGTTGTGTTGAAAAATTGTAAATTTTCATCAATCAGTATTTGCGATTTATCATTGATATTTGGATAATTAAATACGTCGGTTGCGGTTAATTTATGCGTATCGGTAGGCTGCTCATATAAATAGTAATGCGCAACTTTATCCTTATTTTTTAAGAATAAGGGTTGTAAATCTTTCATGGCTTCAATGCAAGGAACACAGGCTTCGTTCCATGTTTCTATCAGAACAAACGGTTTATCTGTTTTTATAATCGTCGTTTCGTTATCAGAAGTGGTAAATTCAAAATCCGATAGTTTAATATTTTTTGCAAGGTCTTTTTTCTCTATATATTGGGTTGGCATTGTTGGTTTATAAATACTTTCCCAGTAAGAATGAATATGAAATCCATATAAATAAGCTATAAATAATGCAAAAACCAAAACTTTGGTATCTATTTTTTTTATTAACAACTGACTGATTATCAATGCTGTAGTTGCCCAAACTATGGGGTGAAACAGTGTAGCAAAATTTGTAGGCATCATCGTAAACATACTTATAATGTAAACAAGCGGACCTAAGTAAACTAAGTATTCAGCATATTTTGTACTCATATATATGCTACTATTGCGAACATAATAACTACCTATAATGGTATATATTAGTGCGACAAATATACTACTATTACTGACAATATCAGCAGACAAGAGTAATAAACCCCAAATTGGTATAAAAAGCAGTGAGTATGATAATATAACTAAGTAATTGTACAGTACTTTCATCAGTGGTATGATAAGTTTAATTGTTAAAATAATAAACAAGCCAATTAACCGAAAAATAGAATAATCCGATTAATTGACTTGTCTTAATCATTTAATTCTCACGAATATTAATATTCGTGCATACACCCGCTCATCCATAGAAAGCCGCAGCCACTTGATGTTTGCCGACAATTGGAAGAACCACCAGGTCCAAAGGGATGCCCACAAGTCCATGCACAGTTACAAACAGGAACACGAGCATTCGGCGATGATGGATTATTTACAGGTACAACACCTTCATTTTCTATGTCCGTAATGCAACTACTGCAAACATCAGTTCCGTGAAATTTACCTACATAGGTATAATCATTCATGGAATCAAACATATCTATAAAATCGTCGCCTGGAGTTATTCGCGCTAAATCAAGTGCAATATTACGAATTTTATCGTTACTTAGGCTAAACGTAAGATTTGTTTTTTGTAACTCACTTTTTAATGACGCTAACAACAAAAGATGTTGCGTGGGTAGTTTTTGTGTTGAAATTTGATTAACTTTATCCAACCATAAAGCAATTTGTTTGTCTTTTGATAGCTTACCATAGCTATCTTTAAGTTCTGATTGAGATTTTCCAGACGTAAATGTGGCGCGCATATTTACAGTATTTTCGCTTAGTATGCTTTCTGCCGCATTACCTGTTGTCTTGGTACAAGACTGAACGATGTACATTGTCACAAGGACAATGGAAAATAAAATTGCTTTTTTCATCATTTTGAAACGATTTTTAGATTTTTATTGATTAATTATTGTTTTACGAAAGGCTTTTGCCTCCGCTCATTTATAAAAACGGATTGCCGTATGCTTTTTTTGATAGTGGAATGGTCGTTATAAGTAGTTTTTTCGCAGTGCGCACTTTGATTAACCCTTATTTTTACACTTATTTCCCTTGATAGCATGGTTTTCCCGTTCCGTTATCAAGAAAACCTTTGTAGGTGCGCAAAAAAAGCGCAGCCATTACTTCCTTAGAACCTGTATAGGTAAGAAAGTAAACAAGGTTTAACTTGTACGGAATTTATCCATTTAAACACTTGCGAGCCTCAACTTTTCCAATGTGCGCACAGAGGAAATATTGAGTTACTCCGAAGTGATTAAGGAGAAATTTTTTATTGAAATGTGGGGAGAGTTAATTCTAATAGTTTTTTGGTGCGACCTCGAATAAAAAAAGGTACGAACCACGCGAATTAATTGCTCAGATCAAGGTACCAGCAAGCACCGCGCGGAGAAACAAAAAACAGGCGAAGGGACGTACCTATACGGCACGCACCTTCTAAACCCATTCTTTCTCCGTTTTAAAAATTGCTGGTTTCCGACTCGAGAAATTTAGTTTAGTAGTATGCTACAAATATGTTGAAAAAGAACTTTATCTTTTCTTAATTTTAATATGGCGTAAAAGCATAATATTGTTTTTTAAATTACAACTTTTTTTTTGAAAATATATAATATTTTTTATTAATAATTTTCTTAGTGTAGGAAATCCGTTGCGGCTACACAAATTAGTATTTTTCATATTTAATGGCAAAATATTATTTTGATTTTCAGGAAATATACGTTTAAATTT
>JAYWGJ010000386.1:0-14255 GCA_043778315.1 Saprospiraceae bacterium
GCGTTTTTATTGCCACCAATAATTAAAGTGCGATAGCCGACCAAGCCTTTTTTGAGTACCTGCGAGGCTTTGGTAAGCAAATACATTCGAGTGATACCCGTAATAAAAAAATGTAAACCAAAAAGTATCAAAAACGATTGATAATAATAAACGTAGCCGCTCACTATATCGTCCAATATTAGCACAAAAAACAAAAAAACAACCCCCAGAAACGCCAAACCGAGCGTTTTGGTGATTTCTGCAAGCCGCGATAGGCGGTAAATATCTCTATAACTATCAAAAATGGCGTATAGCAGCACCCAGCCCGATGGAATGAGTACCAAGCCGTATAATAATTTAATGTCGGTAAAAGTGGCAACCGTGAACGGCTGATGCTCTACCATGACTTTGCGATAGACATAAAACGCTGCCCATGCCACGAGTGCTGCGAGAAAGTCAAAAATAATGTACCGCAAAAGTTCGCTGCGTCGACGTTTTTCCAAACCGAAGGTGTGTTTTATATGTTTAAAAAAAGTTTTTTTGAGTAATTATGTTCGGAAACGTGGAATTAATATGCTGCTGCTATACAAATGCGCTCGCGCCGATAAAATAATTCATAATTCATAATTCATAATTTGCGTTCAATACACCACCTTCACATTATCCAAATACACCGCCCCTTCGGTTTTGTCGGGGTCTAAGTAACTACTGATAACTATCTGATAATCATCTACTTTGCTCTCCATTGCCGCCAGTTCGGAATAGAGTGAAATATATGCTTTGCCCCAAGTGGCGCGCGGCGCGAGGATTACTTTTTTTTGGTATTCTGTAAACGGTACGCTCACACCTGCTTTGCGCCCGATGATGCCTACGGCGATGCTGTTGTCGCCGCGCCAGTTTATTTCTATCCAAACGGGTGCGCCTGCGCCGCGTAGCTGTGTCTTGTCGTAGCGTCCGATGCTTGCAGCTACCATGCTCGGGTGGTCGGTGGAGAGGCTGATTTTGCCGTAGCCGCTGCTCGAAAGCGGGTCGTTAGCCGTAGCGATGATGCGCGTTGTTGCGTCGCCGTCGAGGTCGTCGCCGTAGGTAGTAGTACCCTCGAAGCCGTCGGAATTGACGCGCGCATTAGCCGTATAGGTCACTACGGGTTTGAGCGTATCGGTTTTGCCGCTCACGAAGTTCATCTGTTTGGTATAACGCTCATAAAACGGATAAATAGCAGGTGTGGCGAAGCCACCGTTTTCGGCTACGCCAGGCAATATTTCTACGGTATTTACGCCTTCATTGAGTATCGGAATACGGGCAGGCAGGCGAAAGCCACCTATGAGTTGTGCGTTTACATACACCCACGCGTCTATGACTTTGGTTTCGGGCAGCGCGGCTTGCGTATTCGGGTCGATGCCAGCGAGCGTGATTTTATCTAGGTATATATAAGATGGTATCGCGCCTTTTTGCGTGCAACCGAAGCCAAACAGCATTATTAATAGTAAAAAGGGAATTGTTTTCATTGTTTTTTGTTTGTGTTGATATAAAAAAATGATTGTTTTTATAATGATTTGCTTTGTGAACACTAATCGTTAATCACTGAACACTAATCACTGAGTATTATTTTTTCTATTTGCAACGCCACGCGCAACGCCTCAAGTCCGTCTGCCAAACTCACGGGCGGCGTTTTGTTACCGTGTATAGCTATTGCTAATTCGTTGAGTTCGGTCAGTATCGCGTTTACGGCGGGCGGCTCGGGCGCGGAGAGTTGCAGGTATTTCGGGTCGGCGGCGGTGTCTAATTTCATCAAACTATCCTTATCCATATCGGCGGCTTCGCCCTCCGAAAACAGGCGAATTATCTCCGCTTTTTTCTCCAAAAAATCCATACTCACATAAGCGTCCGACTGAAATAAACGCACTTTACGCATTTGTTTTAGCGACAAGCGGCTCGCGGTGACGTTCGCTACGCAGCCGTTCTCGAACTCGATGCGTGCATTCGCGATGTCGGGCGTGCGGCTCACGATAGTCACGCCGTTCGCTTGTATCGATTTCACCTTGCTTTTTACTAAGTGCAAAATGATGTCAATATCGTGTATCATCAAATCCAAAACGACCGAAACCTCTGTGCCGCGTGGGTTGAACATCGCTAATCGGTGCGCCTCGATGAAGCGCGGCGCGAGCGCGGTTTGCCCGTGCAATGCTAGGAACGCGGGGTTGAACCGCTCCACATGACCGACCGCTACTTTCAAGTTATTTTGGTTTGCCAATGCCAATAATTCTTCGGCTTCGGCAACGGTTTGCGTGACGGGTTTTTCTATAAAAACGTGCTTTCCGAGCCGCAAAGCCGCCGCCGCAATCTCGAAATGCGCAAAGGTCGGCGTTACAATATCTACAACCGCTACCTGATGCAGTAATGTTTCGACGCTCGCATATCGCGTCAAGCCAAAATCGGCAACTACTTGCGCAGCGAGCGCGTCGTTCGGGTCGTAAAACCCTACTAATTCGTAATATTCGGATTGCAACAAGCAGCGCAAATGGATTTTGCCAAGATGCCCGATGCCAAAAAGCCCTATTTTTAGTTTCGTCATATTTCTTATTGACAATTAGATTATCTCAATTGTGTAAACCACAAAAGTAAGGACTATTTATTATAAAAAACCTATATTCTGTTATTTTTATAATCATTAATTTGCGACAAAAAAAAACTTTAAGCTGTGAGGTGTAAGCTGTGAACTGTAAGCAATAAACTTATGCTCGCGAGGTATTTTGATTTGAAGCCGTGAACGGTAAGCGATAAACTTATGCGGCTCTGCAAAACTTTTTCGAGCGGTAAGCCGTAAACAATCTTGGTATAATATATTTCAAAAAAAAACCTTATCTTTGTGCACTTGTTTAGATACAATTGTAATTTTATTTTACAACTAAAAAACATGGTTTATTTCAATTAAAAAATGCTCAAAAATTAAATTTTTCACGATGAAAAAAATCCAAAACACCTTATTTTGTTTGCTTTTGCTTTTCGCAACGCCGTTGTGGCTTACCGCCCAAAAAAACTTTACGCTCAGTGGTTATATCAAAGATAAATCGACGGGCGAAACGCTGATTGGCGCGAATATTTATGATAAAAATAATCCGACGCTTGGCGCAACAACAAACGCTTATGGCTACTACATACTTTCGCTGCCCGAAGGTGCGCACAGTTTGGCGGCTACTTTTGTAGGCTATACCGACTGGACGATGGACGTGACGATGAATAAAGACTTGCGTCTGAATGTCGATTTGGGCGAAGGCGTGGAGATGAAAGCGGTGGTCGTGACTGCCGAACAGAAAGACCGCAACGTGGAAAGTACGCAAATGGGAACAGTCGAACTGCCGCTCGAGCAGGTCAAAAAACTCCCCGCGCTGATGGGCGAAGTAGATATATTGAAGAGTTTGCAGCTCCTGCCGGGGGTGATGAGCGCGGGCGAAGGCAATAGCGGTTTTTATGTGCGTGGCGGTGGTGCCGACCAAAATTTAGTGCTTTTGGACGAGGCGACCGTCTATAATACGGGGCATTTATTGGGTTTTTTCTCCGTTTTTAACGCGGACGCGCTCAAAAGCACGACTTTGATAAAAGGCAATATGCCTGCTAACTACGGCGGACGACTCTCGTCGGTGGTTGATGTGTCGATGCGCGACGGCAACAACCAAAATTTTGCGGCGGAAGGTGGCATCGGTGCTATCAGTTCGCGGCTCACGCTCGAGGGTCCGATAGTGAAAGATAAGGCTTCGTTTATGGTGTCGGGACGACGTACTTACGCGTTCGATGTGGCGCAGCCGTTCATACAAAAAACAAATTTTAAGGGTACGAATTACTATTTTTACGACCTTAATTTGAAGGCAAATTATAAGTTTAGCGACCGCGACCGCGTCTATTTGAGCGGCTATTTTGGTAGAGATGTATTGCGCTACAAAAGTGAGGCTCGTGGCTTCGATTTTTCTATGCCGTGGGGCAACGCGACGGGTACGCTGCGTTGGAATCACCTGTTCTCCGACCGCTTGTTTATGAACGCCTCGGTGGTGTACAACGACTACGATTTCACTATTAGTGCGGGACAGAAAAACTTTGAGTTCAAACTTTTTAGTGGCATAAAAGACTGGAATGGCAAATTAGATTTCACTTATCACTTAAATAACAAACATAAATTAAGTTTTGGTGCTAATTACACCTACCATACTTTTATACCGAATGTATCTACGGTTTCGGTGGGCGAAACGGTGTACGAGTTGCCGAGTAAGAAAAAATATGCGCACGAATCTGCCGTTTATCTGCTCGATGACTGGAAGGTGAACAACAAATTGGCTATCAATATGGGCTTGCGATTTAGCGCGTTTACGCAGGTCGGACCCTACACTTCGACGGCTGATGGCGCGGTATATAAAACCCTCGAACCCGTCAAAACCTACACTGGTTTAGAACCGCGAGTGAGCTTCAAATACAGCGTCCGCAAAGACGCATCTATCAAGGGCGGCGTGTCGTACAATAAGCAATATATACATTTAGTAAGCAACTCGACCTCTACTTTTCCGTCCGATTTGTGGGTGCCGAGTACCGAGCGGACTCAGCCGCAAGCGTCGGTTCAGTACGCGACGGGCTATTTCCAAAATTTTCATAATAACGATTACGAAACCTCTGTGGAGGTCTATTACAAAGATTTATTTAACCAAATAGACTACGCCGAAAACTATGTTCCGCGCTTCGCGACGGACACTGAAACGCAGTTTGTGTATGGACGCGGACGCGCCTACGGCTTGGAGTTGTTTTTGAAAAAACGGACGGGCAAACTCAACGGCTGGGTCGGCTACACGCTGTCGCGTTCGGAGCGACGGTTTCAAAACGAGAACCCCGATTTTGCTATCGCCGACGGCAAATGGTTTCCGTCGCGGTTTGATAGAACGCACGACATCTCGGTTGCTGTGAACTACGACCTCAATAAACAGTGGTCGTTTGGCGGCGTTTTTGTGTATGGCACGGGCAACGCCTTCACCGCCGCTACCGATTTTTACTTGCTCGACGGGCAGTTGCGCACCAATTACGGACCCCGCAACGGCTCGCGCATTCAGGAATATCACCGCTTAGACGTGTCGGCTACTTGGACTCCGAAAACCAAAAATCCGAACCCGAACTTCGAGTCTTCGTGGAATTTCTCTATTTATAATGTGTATAATAACCTCAATACTTTTTTGACTTACTACGACCAACAAGTGGATTTGGCGGCAAGCAGTGCGCAAATCAAGTATTATAAAGTGACCTTATTTCCTATCATTCCGTCGGTGACGTGGAATTTCAAATGGAAAAAAATTGGTAAAAAATAAGGTTTTTTGTTGGAAAGCGCAACGGAATTCGGGTTTTAACCCGAACAGAATAAAATAGATGCGGGTTAAAACTCGCACGCCGTAATAAAAAAAAGCGACTTTCTCCGTAACAGAGAAAGTCGCTTTTTTGGTTTGTTACAAAACTAAGCAACTGATAATTAGTGAATTACACCACCTTCGCCGTGTATGTGTCCGTGCGACAACTCTTCTGCGTCCGCTTCGCGTACACTGATGATAGTGCCTACAAAGTGGAGGTTTTTGCCCGCCATCGGGTGGTTGAAGTCGATGACGACCGCTTCGTCGGTCACTTCGCGTATCAAGCCGTTCATTTGGTTGCCTTCCGCGTCGTTCATCGGCACAAAAGTACCTTCAATCATCAAGTCTTCGTTGCCTTCAAACACTGATTTGGGCATATCGACGAGTGCTTCGGGGAAATGCGGTCCGTAGGCGCGCTCCGCGAGGATAGCGGTTTCGTAGCTGTCACCTGCTTTTTTGCCTGCGATAGCGGCTTCAAAATCCTCGAGCATCTGCCCTGCGCCGTAGATGAAAGTGAGCGGTTGGTCTTCGTTGGCTTCCTCTACATACTCGCCTTGCGCGCTGTCTAAACGCAACAAATAGGTGAGCGAAACTACCGTATTCGGAGAAATTGTCATTTTTTTACTTTAATAAATGAATAAATATAGGTTATGTTGCGTTTGATTACACCTTATATATGTGTGTGTAATACAAAAGCGGCGCAAAGGTAGTATTTTTTTGCGAGTATAAAGGGTTATTTTTTGTCTTTGTTTTTTGTAATAATTTGTTCGACTTCTGCCTCTGTTTTTTGGGTAGCAATAGCTATATTAGCAACAGAAACTCCGATTTTATGGAGGTTTAAAATGATTTGCGCTTCTTTCGTTGCTGCTTCAGCTTCCGCTTCAGCTTTCGCTTCCGCTAATGCTTTTGCGCGTGCCTCTGTCTCTATTTTCAAGGTTTTAATTTGGTCCATTTGTATAGCAGAGGCATTACGCGCCAAGGTGACGGCGTAACGTTCGTACTGTTCTGGAGAAAAACGGCGCGTGTCTAATTCCTCAATCGCAATTTTAAGCCATTCTTCCGTCCAAAATTCAGGAAATTCGGTTGCGGGACGGTCGGCGTAGGTTTGTAGATTTTTCATGGTAAAAATTAGTTTTTCTAAGTCGTTAGCAATATCGGTTGCGGATACCTTGAATTTGTCTAATTCGACGGTAATATACGTCAAGAGCGGGTCCATAACATAGCCCTGTTCATTTTTCATTTGCCCCAAACTATAGTATTGGGGATATGGATAAATATTTTTTGACAAAATACCAATGCAATAAATCGGCTCTAAACCCGTAAAGAAATACTTGCCTTTTTTGACCATCGTATTGAATTTATGAAACGCATAAAATTTCATGCGTTGTATAAACTGCGGATAGTCGTCGACTTGCATCTCCACGATAAAATGATTTTGGGCGGCATCTATACACGCCAAATCATAAACACCACTACGACTGTCTAGGCTTACGGATTGAAAATCGTTTTTCACAAACTCAACCGTTTCAATCGGAATCGCCGATTTTATCAATGCTTGCAATGCTTTGCGCAAAAACAAAGTATCGCTTTCATTGCCGAATGTCGCCTTGAAACCATAATCGGACGTAAACGCAATAAACGGCGTTTCTAAATCGTTGATTTCGTTATTCTCCATTCTTTTAGTTTTTTATTTCCAAATATAAAAATACGACTTTTTCTATAATTTGTAAGTTTCACAGCAAAAAAACTCACCACTTTACCCTGCCACCGTCGGCATAATAGTCGGATTTTTTTGCAACAATTCTTTTGCCAAATTCAGAAAATTCAGTGTTCCCTTGCTGTCCGCATCGTACATCGCTACGGGTAGCCCCATGCCTGGAGCCTCGCTCACGCGGGCGTTGCGGTGAATGATAGTATCGAATACTTGCGCGCCAAAATGCTCGCGTACTTCATGCACTACCTCTTTCGCGAGGCGCAGCCGTGCGTCGAACATCGTCAGCAAAATGCCCTCTACCTGCAAAGCGGGGTTTGTTTCGTTTTTCACGGCGCGTATCGTGTTCATCAGTTTCGACAAACCCTCGAGCGCGTAAAACTCGCATTGCACAGGCACTAACACCGCGTCGGCGGCGGTCAGCGCGTTCACCGTTACTAATCCGAGCGAGGGCAGACAGTCGATAAAAATAAAATCGTAGTCGTTGCGGATTTCGGCGAGCAGGTCGCGCAGCACGAATTTGCGCGGCGTAGGGTGCGTGTCGCCCTCTTCGTAGTCCACGAGTTCGAGGTCGGCACCTACCAAGTTGATGTGTGACGGCAACAAAAAGAGGTTTGGCGTTGCCGTTTCCACTATCGCCTCGCGCACGGGCAGGTTATTTATCAGACATTCATACAAATTATTGTCCATCTCGGTAGAGCCGAAACCCACGCCCGAAGTCGCGTTCGCTTGCGGGTCGGAGTCGATGAGCAACACCTTATATTCTAAGAGCGCGAGGCTCGCCGAAAGGTTCACCGCCGTAGTCGTTTTGCCTACGCCGCCTTTCTGATTGGCAATAGTGATGATTTTAGCCATTTTTTTTTGATGAAACTGTGAACTGTAAGCCGTAAGCAATAAGCTTTTTGACCGTTATTTTTTGTTATTTTACCGTAAACTTTTTTACCGTTATTGAGGCAGAGCTGTAAGCCGTAAGCTTTTTGACCGTTATGGAGGCAGACCTGTAAGCTGTAAGCTGTAAGCTGTAAACTTTTTGACCGTTATCGAGGCAGAACTGTAAGCTGTAAGCTGTAAACTTTTTGACCTGCGCGAGCATAAGTTTTTAGTTTTTAGCTTACCGCTTATAGTTTTTCTATCCCTCGCGAACATAAGTTTTTAGTTTTTAGCTTACCGCTTATAGTTTTTCTATCCCTCACGAACATAAGTTTTTAGCTTTTAGCTTACCGCCTATAGTTTCTTCCGACCCTTAAACGTCCAAGTAAACCAAAATCGCGAGACGACCTCACCGCTCTGCTGTACGCCGATGCTCTGCACCTCGAGCGTTTGCCCTTCGCCTGTTGCGATAGCTTTTTGTATCGCTGCTGCGAACGCCGCGCCTTCCGTGCAAGTAAAATGCGTGCGCGAAACCGCTTTTTTGACAAATTCGGCACGCATTTCAAATACCAACATCGATACAGGTACGCCCGCGTCGGCGATAGCGGCTTGCGCCAAAATCCCCGTACTCAATTCAGCAGCCGCGCATTGCGCAGCAAAATAAATAGACTGAAACGGGTTTTGCGACCGCCAGCCATAAGGCATCGCGACTACTGCTCGCTCGGCAGTAAACTCCGTGACGCGACAGCCCATGAACGCCGCACCTGGCAGTTTTGCCCACAAAAACAAACGCTGTTTGAGCGGGTGCAGCATATCTGCAATGATTTTTGACGAAGACAATATTTTGCTATTTATAATTTTTGATGAAGAAAATTTATAATATATATAGTGTGTAAACGAATCTAAAGGGCCATGAAATTTCGCTTTTTTAGCGCAAAGCATACTGTTGTTTTACAAATATAGAAATAAAATTTCATACAAAGGTACATTTTTATCGTTTATTCTTTATATAAAAATAAAAAAATACCGTACTTTTGCAACCTTATGGAAAAGTTATCAATCGTTATCCCCGCCTACAACGAGGCGCGTACTATCCACCATATACTGGATAAAGTGTTGGCTGTCAATCTGATAGCTGGCATGACAAAGGAATTGGTTATCGTCAATGACGGCTCGAAAGACGAAACCGCAACCGTCGTAAACGCCTATATCGCGGCGCACAAAGACGCGGATATTCGCTTTTATGAGCAACCCAAAAATATGGGCAAAGGTGCTGCGCTGCATCGCGGCATCAAGGAGGCGACGGGCGACTACATCATCATACAAGATGCCGACCTCGAGTACGACCCGCAAGAGTACAATATTTTGATGAAACCTATCCTCGACGGCTTTGCCGACGTGGTGTATGGCTCGCGGTTTATGGGCGGTCGCCCGCACCGTATCCTTTTCTTTTGGCATACGATTGGCAATAAATTTTTGACCTTTTTGTCTAATTTGATGACCAATCTTAACTTGACTGATATGGAAACTTGCTATAAGTTGTTTCGTGCTGATATAGTTAAGTCGTTGGTACTCAATGAACAACGTTTTGGTTTTGAGCCAGAGGTGACCAATAAGATTTCGCGCATTCCCGATATTCGCATCTACGAAGTAGGCATTTCTTACTATGGACGTACTTACGCTGAGGGTAAAAAAATTAATTACAAAGACGGCTTTCGTGCCATTTATTGCATCATGAAGTTCGGTTTGTTTGGCTAATTGTAACGAAAAATCGATACACAATTGATGCGCACTTCCCTTCCTTTTTGGTTGTTATTGGTAGCTATTGTACTCGTTTTGGTCGCCGCGCCCTTGGTGGGTTACGGCGGTTTCATGGACGGGCTGCTCTATAATGCGGTGGCGCACAATCAGGCGCAGGGCTACGGCAGCTTGTGGCAACCCTACTTTGCGAAGTACAATATGAGCTATTTTCACGAACAGCCGCCGCTCACTTTTTTTATAGAAAGTTTGTTTTTTCGTGCGCTCGGAAGCGGCTTATGGGTAGAGCGCGTTTATAGTTTCTCGACCTTAGTTTTGGGCGGTTTGGGCATTGCCGCAATATGGAAAACGGTGCATTATCGCACACCAAACGCGCTACAATATGCTTGGTTGCCCTTGCTTTTTTGGGTCGTCACGCCTTGTATTCATTGGGCTTACAGCAATTACATGGAAGAAAATACGATGAGTATTTTTGTGCTGGCGGCGGTGTGGTGTCAGGCACAAATTGTGTATCGTAATAAATCCATTTTGATACAAATTTTGCTACAAATTGTAGCCGCTTTATGCTTGGTTTTGGGTAGTTTGTGCAAAGGATTTCCTGCGCTATTTCCGCTCGGATTGATGGGTGCGGCGTGGCTTTCGGGTTTTGTATCGTTGCGCAAAGCAAGTATAAATACTTTATTATTAATCGTTTCGGTCGTGTTTTTTTATGGTATAATTTACGCTATTTTACCAGCGCAAAATAATATTTCAGACTACCTCAATGCGCGCGTTTTTAATAGCATCAAAAATGTAAGTACCGAACAAGGGCGTTTTTGGTTGGCGCAACATATTTTGGAGCAGTTGATACCCGTTTTTGTCGCCGTAGGCGCGTTATTAATTATCAATAAACAAAAGCTACACCTTAATATAACGACGCAAAAAGCGAATTTCGCGTTTTTTCTGCTGCTTGGTTTGGCGGGTTCGATGCCTTTGATGGTCACACGAGAGCAGCGCGGCTTTTATTTGGCTACGGCTATCCCCTATTTTGCGATAGCGTTTGCAAGTATTATATTGCCAATACTTATTTTTTTGGTCAGTAAAATAAATATTACCACACAAAAATACTTGACTATTGCAGCCGCAATAATGGTTTTTGGCGCGACGGTTTTTGTCGCAACAAAAGTAGGCGGCTACACTCGTGAAGCAGATAAATGGAGCGATTTTTTTGTGTTGCAACAAATACTCCCGCGCCGCGCCGACGTGAAAATTGCCAACGAAATGTGGGACGATTGGGAACTGCAATGCGGTATGATGCGCATACACGGCACTAATTTTGACTCCGACACGACGCGACCCGTCCCGTTCCGATATTATTTATTAGATAAAACATTGCGCCTCAACGCACCTGATAATTATTCCCCGATGGATTTGCATTTGCAACGCTACGAATTGTATCAACTAAAATAAAAAATTGAACTAAAAAACTAAAAATAAATCATTAAAGTATGTATAATAAACAAAAAGTAGTAGCGGTTTTGCCCGCGTACAATGCAGGTTTGACGCTCGAGCGCACCTACCGCGAAATACCTTTCGACATCGTGGACGAGGTGATTCTCTGCGACGATTGCAGCCGCGACAACACCGTCACGGTTGCCAAACAGATTGGTATTCAGCATATTATACAACACCAAAACAATACGGGCTACGGCGGCAACCAAAAATCGTTGTACCGAAAAGCCTTGGAGGTGAATGCCGACATCATCATCATGTTGCACCCCGATTATCAATATACGCCGAAACTGATTCCCGCTATGGTGAACCTTATCGGCGACGACCTCTACGACTGCGTTCTCGGCTCGCGGATACTCGGCAATGGCGCGTTGCAGGGCGGAATGCCTATGTATAAATACATCGCAAACCGCTTTCTGACCGCTACGCAAAACCTCCTCGTCGGGCATAAGCTGTCGGAGTACCACACAGGTTATCGGGCGTTTAGCCGCACCGTACTCGAGGGCATCAACTTGGAGGCGAACGACGACGATTTTGTTTTTGACAACGAAATGCTCTCGCAAGTGATTTATAAAAACTACCGCATCGGCGAAGTAACCTGCCCCACCAAATATTTCGAGGAGGCTTCGTCCATCAATTTTTCGCGAAGCGTAAAATACGGCTTAGGCGTGTTGCGGGTTTCGGTAGCGCATCGCCTCAATAAAATGGGTTTGCTGCGGTTGGCGCGTTATGCGTAAACAGTGTCTTTATAAAAATCCCTTCGTATCTGTATAGACACAAAGGGATTTTTTTATCTTACAAACTCCAATATTGCGCTATGCACTTGCCGCAACTCTTCGGGCGTGATGCAATACGGCGGCATAATATATATAGTGTTGCCGAGCGGACGCAAGATGATTTTTTGTTGCAAAAAATGTTGCCAAATGCGGTCGCGGAGTGTATTAAAATAAGAAGCCGCTTCGTCGGTCGATACCTCTAAGGCAACGACCGTGCCGCATTGCCGCACATTTTGCGCCCGTTTTGCGCCTTGTAACTGACCAATAAATGCCGTTTGCGCCGCTACGATAGCTTGTATATTCGCTTGGCAGCCGGCGGCTTGCAACAAATCCAAACTCGCGTTCGCCACCGCACACGACAACGGGTTTGCGGTGTAACTGTGTCCGTGAAAAAAAGTTTTTAGGCGGTCGTCCGACAAAAAAGCGGCGAATATCTCGTTGGTGCAAGCGGTCGCGCCGAGCGGTAGCATACCGCCCGTGATGCCTTTGCTCATGCAGACTATGTCGGGTTTGAGCGCGAGATAGTCGGTTGCCCACATCTGACCTGTGCGGTAAAAACCCGTCATCACTTCGTCGGCGATAATCAAGGTTTTACTGCGCTTGCAACACGCAAAAAGTCGCTCCAAATTAGCCGCCGAGTACATCAGCATTCCGCCCGAACCTTGCAACAACGGCTCTACGATACAAGCCGCCGCGTCGGTAAAAATGCTTTCGTCCAGTGCCCAAACGGCATCGCCGTAAGGGACGGCGATAGTCACTACATCAAAAAACAAACCCTCAAACGGGCGGTTGAATACGCCGCGCGCCCCGACCGACATTGCGCCGAAGGTGTCGCCGTGATACGCGTTCTCCAAAACGATGATTTTGGTGCACGCCACGCCTTTATTGTACCAATATTGCAACGCCATTTTGAGGGCGACCTCTACCGCCGTGCTGCCGTTGTCGCTATAAAAAACTTTATGCAGATAAGGCAGCGTTTGTAGCAGCCGTTCGGCGAGGCGGACGGCAGGCTCGTGTGTGAAGTCGGCAAAAATGACGTGTTCGAGCTGCTGCGCCTGTTGATATAACGCCTCGGCGAGGTACGGGTGCGCGTGTCCATGCAGGTTGGTCCACCAAGAACTGATGGCATCGAGGTACGCCGCGCCGTCGGCATCGTACAGGTACGACCCCGCGCCACGCATGATAGGAATAGGCGCAGCCGCCGTTTTGTGCTGCGTGAACGGGTGCCAAACGGTGTGTTGGTCGCGGTGGGAGAGGTCTGGAGTCATGTGGTAAAGTGCACCGAAATCCTGTTTCGGAAGTGAAAAGTCGTATAAAATGCGTTTCGTGGTCTTTGCTACCCAACACCGTTCCGAAACACTGAGTATAAATATACAAGAATTTATTATTAAGTGTATGTTTAAATTAGTTCGTGAAGTTTTTTGTGGATTAAACAAATTAATATAAATTAATTATATAGTTAGTTGTTAATTAAATAATTATAATATTTTAATTTGAACAACTTATTATAAAATAAATATGTAAAACATTGATAATAAATATTCAAAAAAACTTTACGAACCGTTGATAACCACAGCTAATGTGTTTTAAGTACTTATTTACTATTTTTGTATCTGATAATCACAATAAAAAAACTTATCGATGTTCAAAACAACCACACAATACGTCTTTATATCATTAGTAATACTATTACTATGTTGCTGCGCTGCGTGCGCGCTACACTCAACCGAAAAAAGTAACGCCGCCGACACGCAAGCCGCTACTACGGCAATAAAAGCGGTGCTTGCAGCGCAAGAAAGGGCGTGGAACGCAGCTGACCTCGACGGTTTTATGCATGGCTATTGGCGTTCCGACTCCTTGGTATTCATAGGAAAATCAGGGCTAAACAAAGGTTGGCAAACCACTCTTGATAACTACAAACGCTCGTACCCAACCGCCGCCGAAATGGGTACACTGACGTTCAAGCTCGAGCGCGTAACCGTGCTGTCGCCCGACGCGGCGTTTGTGATAGGTCGCTGGCATCTGGCGCGACCTGCTGTGGGTGACCTCCAGGGCGCGTTTTCGCTGCTCTGGCGCAAAATTGATAGTGTGTGGTACATTGTGGCAGACCACTCGAGTTAGAAAACGAATTGCCACCAATATAAAAAAAGAACGCCAAACCCCATGCAGAGGACTTGACGTTTTATAAAAAATAAAGTGACCGGGGCGGGATTCGAACCCGCACGCCCTTGCGAGCACTACCCCCTCAAAGTAGCATGTCTACCAATTTCACCACCTGGCCGTTCACTTGTA
>JAYWGJ010000387.1:0-1559 GCA_043778315.1 Saprospiraceae bacterium
GCCTTGTGTAATCAAAATTACATTGATTTTGGCTTGCGCCAAACTGCCAAACAGCCGCGAAGCCGTACCTGGAACGCCCACCATTCCGCTCCCCTCGAGTGTGATTAACGAGATTTGTGAGATGGACGAAATGCCTTTTATAGGCTGTTCGGACGGCGTTGGTTGGTTCGTAATCAACGTGCCTGCGTCGCTTGGCGCAAAGGTATTGAGTATCCGAAGCGGAATATTTTTTTGTAAAACGGGCTGAATCGTAGGCGGATATATCACTTTTGCACCAAAATGCGACATTTCCATCGCTTCCGCGTAAGACATTTCGGGTATCGGAAACGCGGTTGGTACGCGGCGCGGGTCGGCGGTAAGCACGCCGCTCACGTCCGTCCATATCTCCAAAACCTCCGCGTCCAAAGCGGCAGCGAAGAGCGCGGCGGTATAATCTGAGCCGCCGCGACCGAGCGTCGTCGTCACGCCGTCGGCGGTTGCGCCAATAAACCCTGTCACGATATTGGTTGTGGTGCGACTAAAATCAGCCGCTATTTTTTGGTAGGTCGTAGCGATATCGACTTTTGCCGCGCCGTAATTAGCATCGGTTCGCACTAAATCGCGAGCGTCCACACACTGCGCTGCAATGCCGTTTGCGCGGAACGCAGCAGCAATAATCAGACACGCGCCGCGTTCGCCAAAGCTCACTACGAGGTCGGACGACCGCGCCGACAACTCGCCGAGCAGCGCGATACCGTGCAGAATTTCGCTCAGGTTTTGGATATATTCTTCTACCGAAGCTATCGTTTCCGCGTCGTTCGGGACGAGCGTATAAGCGGTAGCGCGGTGTCGCGAAGCGTATTCTGCGAGGGCGGTTTTGTACGACGTATCGCGAGCCGCCGCTTGTTTGCCTGCGCGGAGCAGCACGTCGGTCAGTCCGCCGAAAGCGGAAAAAACGATAGAAAAAGCGATTGTATCGGCGGTATATTTTTGCGCAATAGCCACTATTTGTAAGATGCGCTCGGGCGTAGCGACCGACGAGCCGCCAAATTTTAAAATTCTCATTATTATAGAAATACTTTTTGGGTTTAAATTTTGGCAAAAATAAGGAAAAAAATGTATTTTTTAGTAATATTTTTCAATTTTCAATAAACTCAAATCGTTTTAACAACTATATTCATATTATCAAATATATCCGCTTATCGCCAATAAAAAAGCCGCTTCGCCGTGCAGACAAAGTGGCTTTTTTTTATTTTGATTTACAATAATTGCTACCGCAGCAGCGTCACGTCGCCTTTGTATTGTTGCACCGTGCCGTCCGCGAACTCCGCATCTATCAGATACACATACACGTCTTGCGCGGCGGGCTGACCGCGAAACCTGCCGTCCCAGCCGCTCGATTTTATGCTACTGCTTATACTATTTCCTAATGTCGGCGCGAAGTTTTCGCCCACAAAAACGAGTTGTCCCCAACGGTCAAAAATCTGCATACTGCGTATGCGGACGACCGCGTCGGTCGTATATACCGCAAACACGTCGTTATTGCCGTCGTCGTTTGGCGAAAAAGCGTTCGGGATATA
>JAYWGJ010000388.1:0-14163 GCA_043778315.1 Saprospiraceae bacterium
TGCCGAACCACCGTCGGCATCGACTCTTTGCCTACGCCTATCGCCATCGAGCTGAAGTGCATAGCGGTGATTAAAGATTAGGAAAGCCTCTAAAAAAACCTAATTGCTCTGAATATTGAGTTGCTCCAGCGCCACTACCAACATAAAATCGGCTTGATTGTGCAGCCACCGCAAGCCATAATGATAGGTTTCGGTACTTTTCTGTATGAGTGCGACAAACTCGGTAGTTACGGGCGACTCCTGCACTTGTATCGTTTTGCCAGGCAGTTGCCCCTTTCCGTAAGCCTTAAATACCGCTTCTTTGGCACACCAAAAAAACGTCATCCAACCCAAGTGATGCGACTCAGGCAACGCTAACAGCAACTTCAACTCGCTGTCGGTTAGGTAGCGGTGTGCAAGCGTAACTGCCTTATCGTTAGGTACTTGTATATCGATACCGCAGGGTACTTTGCAACGCGCTACCGCCACAAAACCGTCGGTATGACTGACCGACAAATGCCAATCCGTCTCTCCCAAAAAATGCAGCTTGCGGTACTCGTCGCGCCAAATACCCTCGGCGTTCCAGCGATACAGCAAATACCTGCTTGCCAGCCACTCGCGGCGGCGGCGCGGGTGCGTGAGTGTTTCGTACTCGCTCAAATCAGCCGTCGGCGCGTATGCCAACAACCGAACATACAAATCCGTTTCGGTTTCGTCGTCGTCCATTCGCCAGACCACTAATTCAAAATCCTCCTCTTCGGCGGCAATATGTATAGGCATATATAGTGTAAAAATTATAACGGTGTACTTGATGCACAAAAGTAATCAAACTGCTTATCATTTTCTTCTATTTATCTTAAAATTATTGATTTTATCCATTCATTCCACAAAAAAAGTACACGCCTTACCGATGAAGACGTGTACTTTTTGTAATAATATAAATTCTAATCTGAATTCTAAAAAGACTACTTAGTCAAAGAAACTCTTTTAACCGATTGACCTTCTGCGTTCATCACGCGAACCATGTACATACCGCTTGCGTAAGCTGTCATATCAAAGTTAGCAATACCAGTTTGGTTGCTTCTTTCTGCTACTACTTCGCCGAGCGTGTTGATGATTTGTACGTTTGCGTTAGATTTTAATTGCGTCAAGTCCACATTAAACGCGCCTGATGTAGGGTTTGGATAAACGACTACTTTGTTATCTATGCTGTTCAACTTGGTAGTTGCGGTTGCCGCCTCGATAGTCATCGCTACTGCTACGTTAGTTTCTGTACCAAAACCTGCCATATAATACCTAGCGTCTCCTACTACTTTTACAATAGTCGCCCAAGGTGTGAGTCGTTGTACCGCAGGGTCAGAGTCGGTTGAAAAAGCACCAATAGCGTCGTTGTAATCGATGCTACGATTAGCACCCATGAATACCGAAGAGTTTGGTACGGCTGCGCTACCATTGGTCGCGACATTAATATCTAACCAATAGAAGGTATCGTCCTCGAGTTCCACGCCAGCCGAGCCTGTATTGCTGTCATCTAAGGTAACCGTTATCGGCGAACCGTAAACGTAATTGGCAGGTGTAGTGATTTCTTTCAAGCCTACTTCTTCCAATTCGTTTGCTTGTATTCTGTTATCGATAGGAGTAGGAGAAATGCCCGAGCCATCTACCCATTTGAAAAGGGTGACAGGAATAGTTAAATTTCTAGCTGTTGTGGTAGGCGCTGTTGCTGCTGCTGTAAGAGAAAAAACCACGTCGGTCGCCTTACTCGCACCATATTGATTAACCGCTTTCGGAATATAAAACAGTGGACCTATTTCGTAACCTGCATTAGAGCCTGCTGATACTACATCGGGAGCTATCGGAATACCTGCTGCATCGATAGGTACTTTACTGATTTTATTCGCGGTATAAATAAACTCACGCGAGCCAGTGTTATTAAACGGGATAGCATCGACAAGGTCAGAACTTAATGTTGCTGACATCTTGTATTTACCCGTAATAGCTGGATTTACGAGGTCGTAAAGCGAAACTTGTCTTAGACTATCTCCTGGTGTATTCGGACCTGCCGAACGCGGCGTACAATCTATACCCGTAGTCACACCCGTAGTGATGCTTGTAGCAGCACCGCCAGCCGCGATGTACTCTAAGCTATAAGCTACTTTTGAATTTGGTTGCGTAACCAAACCATAGTTAGTGTATTCACCGCCCAAAACCAAGCTCGGGTCTGTATCATTCAATAAAATATGCTTTGGCGTAGCCCAGTTGCGTGCTGCCGAGGCACCGTTCATAAAACCAAGGTTGTTGCTAATCGTTGTTTTACCGATACAAGCACTTACTGGCGTACCCGCTTTGATAGCCGCATAGAGGGCATCGCCGTCTGCTTTGCTAATCATAATAGACGGAATGATAGCCGAAGTAGCTGGCGCACCAAAACTCGCCAAAGGTGCGGTCGCGTCGCGCTGTACGATAATCATCGCTACTGCACCTGCATCTACCGCATTTTGTAGTTTTACGGTGAAGTTGTAAGTACCGCGATACAACAACACGATATTACCGCTTACTGCCGCGGCGTTCGTCAATGCTGTTCCACCCAAAGAGTCTAAGGTGTTTGCTCCCGCAGTAGCGAACCCGATAATGACAGGCTTACAAATTTGGTTGCTCATAGTATCTACATCTAACCAGGAAGAAGTAGTGTACACTTTTGAGCCTGCAAGATTAGCGGGTGCAGTAATCGCAAAGTCAAATTGCGCGAAAGCGGCAACGCTCATTTGCAAAAAGAAAAAGCTAAGGAATAGCTTTGTGAGTAAATTTGATTTCATAATTGGAATAAATTTATTGATTAATTAATAGTTTAAAATATAAGTGATAAAAATATGCTTTTGAACATATAACCTTAGTTTGGTCTAATATTTAGCTGTATTCGTCTAATTCTCGCTTTCTATTTGATATAACAAAGGTACATCATATTTTTTATGTAATAAAGTATTTTTTTAGTTAAATTATTCATTATTTAATATTGACCATATAATATTTCAAATATAATAATTTTTTGTTAATAATATTTTAAATCGTCGTAATTTTTTGTACTATTAAAAATATAATTTTGTTTGCGATACAAAAAAATAAGTAAAATCTTGCTTACAAATTGTTTACAAACGTGATTTCGGTACTTTGTACGGTGTAACCGTTTAGAAAATCGGCAATCGGCATACGTTTTTTGCCTGCGGGCTGCACCTGTGTAGGCGCGATAAAGCCGTCGAGCGTCGCTATCTCTATTTGTTTTTTACTGACCGATACTATCGTTCCTGCCGCGAAGTCGTGCGCCTCGAGGCGTTTAGTCGCGCTTATTATTTTAAAAACCGCATTATCTAAGTAGCACCATGCGGTCGGGTGCGGACTCAGTCCGCGTATAAAATCAAAAACTTGCTGTGTGCTTTGCGCAAAATCAATCTGGCAGGTTTCGGCAAAAATCTTAGGCGCGGCGGTTGCTAACGCGCTGTTTTGCGGTATGCCTTGGTGCGTTCCGTTTTGTACCATATATAAGGTGTCGATGATGGTTTGCGCGCCGATGATTTTGAGGCGGTCGTAGAGGTCGCCGAAGGTTTCGGCTTCGCCGATGTCGGTTTTGCTTTGCAGCAACAAATCGCCCGTGTCTATCTCTTGTTGCAAGAAAAAAGTGCTAACGCCCGTTTCGGCTTCGCCGTTGATTATCGCCCAATTGATAGGTGCTGCGCCCCGATAACGCGGCAGCAGCGAGCCGTGTAGGTTGATAGTCCCGAGCGGCGGCATATTCCAAACCGCTTCGGGCAGCATACGAAACGCGACAACTACTTGTATCTCCGCTTGTAAATCGCGCAGTTCCGCCAAAAAATCAGGATTTTTTAGCTTTTCGGGTTGCAATACGCGCAAGCCGTGCTGTACGGCATATTTTTTCACGTCGGACTCTATCAGTTGCTTGCCGCCGCGACCGCCCATTTTGTCGGTCGCCGTCACTACGCCTACTACCTCGTGTCCTGCGGCGAGCAGTGCAGCGAGCGACGCGACTGCGAAATCAGGCGTACCCATAAATATTATTTTCATTGTTTGTGGTTTGATTTGTAATGTGCAGTTTTGGCACAGCAAAATTATAGCATTAATTAACTAATAGCAACGGAAACGGATTAAAAAATATTTATTCTATATAAATTTGGTGAAAACCCCAAAATAGTCTTTTTTTGCCCATAACAAGTGTTTATGGAGTTAATCAAAATAGGTATAATTTTGCGCTGTTATGCTATTCTATTTACAAATTTAGCCTTGAAAGCGACTAAAAATACAGTTTCCACCAAAAATAGGTAGTATCAGAAAAATATTTATCCTAAAAAAAGACTTAAAAATGTAAATTATAGCGGTATAAATATTACCTTTGCAGCTGTTTTGAACATTTATTGTTAAAAAATCATACTAAAATTAAAAAAACAAATAATATGACTTCATTTAATCGCCACGAAATTGATGCGTTAAATATGGTGTTGGAATGCACCGTACCCAAAACCGATTTCGCACCGAAAGTGACCAAAGAACTCGGTCGCCTGCAACGCACCGCTTCGCTCAAAGGCTTCCGCCCGGGCAAAGCACCGCAAGCGATGATTAACAGAATGTACGAAAAAGCAGTAATTTCGGAACTCGTAACTAAACAAGTTTCTGACGATTTAGATGCGTACATCAAAGAAAATAACGTACAGTATTTGGGCGAACCGATGGCGATAGAAGACGACTTCAAAGCGGCTAATTTGTCGGCGATGGAAGATGTGACTTTCAAATTCGAGTTTGGCTTGAAGCCAAACGTAGCTATTGCGGGTTTAGACACGTCTATCACCAAATATAATATTGCGATTACCGAAGAAATGATTGACAAAGAGCTAGCGGAGTTGCAAAAACGACACGGACAGCAAGGTGACGTAGATACGGTAAGCGAAGAGAGTTTTGTACTCGTCAAACTCACCGAATTGGGCGCGGACGGACAGCCCCGCGAAGGCGGCGTAGTGAAAGAAGACGGTCGCTTTCTAGTCAAAATGATGTCGGACGAAGGCAAAACGCAGTTTTTGGGCAAAAGCGTTGGCGACAGCTTAAACATTGATATTTTCAGCATAGAAAACAGCCGCGCTCCCGAAAAAGTGAAGGCGTGGGTACTCGGCGTTGCCGAAGATGCAGACGTAAATGCGACTTTCGAGGCGAGCATCACGGGCGTAAAAGACGTAGTGCCTGCCGCTATGGACGACGCATTGGTACAAAAAGCATTCCCCGAAGGCGACCTAAAAACCGTAGCCGACCTGCGCGGAATGTATGCAGAGCTAATACAAAACGCTTACGCGCCGCACGCCCGCAACTTGATGCTCAATCAGGTTTTTGATATTGTGAAAACAAAAAATAATTTTGCGCTACCAGAAGCGTTTTTACAAAAATGGCTACGCAGCACTTCGCCGCGCTACACCGACGAGGTGTTCGCGACCGATTGGAGTGACCTCAAAAACGAGTTCAGATGGCAGATAATGAAAGGCGACATCATGCGCGCTGCGAATATCCGCGTGAGCATGGAGGAAATAAAAGCAACTTTTGCAAGCGAAATAGCGGGCTACTTTGGCGATTATGCGTCGCCGCAAATCATAGAGGCGACGATGGCGCGCATGATTAATAATGAAGAAGCAGTAGATAGAAAATTTCAGGAAATGACGAGCGAGCGCGCCCTGATGCACCTCGCAGCGCAGATGCCGATAGTAGAAGAAACGGTTTCGGTGGAGCAGTTTGATAGTTTGGTGAAAGCACAAAACGCAGAGGTAGAGGCGTAAATTTGCCATTTTCCATAGTAGAACCGCAATATTTTGCAGTTGTACAGCACAAAAAAGCGGTCGCGCCCAATATTGGGCGCGACCGCTTTTTTGTGCTGCACGAACGGTGGCAGGCGCGTGACCCGCGCCGTAGAGACAAGGCATGCCTTGTCTCTACCTTCATTCACCGTTCCCGAACGTACCCACGCATATAATAGGGCGTAGCATTACGCACCGCGAGTGACCCGCGCCGTAGAGACAAGGTATGCCGTAGTAGAGACAAGGCATGCCTTGTCTCTACCTTCACCGTTCCCTTAACGTACCCACGCACGGGCGTAAGCATTACGCTCCGACCGCGCAATTCCCCCTACCGCACTGTTCACTGTTCACTAAAAAACTGTTCACTGCCCTCATTCATGTTGCACCACCACTTTCCCACTAAACACCACCGTCCCCTGCCGCCGCACCGACACATAATAAATGCCGTTCGGGAGCGCAGCGGTAGAGATACTGCTGCGCTCGCGCGCCATGCTTTCGGTGCGCAGCACGCGCCCGAGTACGTCGGAGAGGGTATAGGTGTAGCCGCTCGGGAGGTTGTCGTCGTAGGTGTAGTTATCCGATGGGTCGATGCCGAGGGTGAGGCTGCCGTCGGCGGGGTTAGGGAAGAGGCTGCCGCGCAGCGTAGCGGCGGCGAGCGGTGCGGCGGAAGTAGCTACCGTCGCGCCTGCGGCTATATTCAGCGTATCGCAGGCAGTGCCTTTGAGCGCGCCGAGCCGAAAATGCGGAAAGTTAGGTACTGTACCGTAATAGATAGTAGGCAGTAGCACATCATGCAGCCGCAGGTCGCAGGATAAGCCTGCGCCATCTGGGTTGTGTATAGTATGCCACATCTGTGTAGTACTCGGACCCGCAATATACATTTTGCCATTAGGTGCGTTAAAGGGCTGCAAGAATGCAGTATTGTAGTTGCGCGGCGGACTTACCGTTGTTCTGTCCCATAAACCTACCGTGATAGCAGACGCGGCTATATCGGGTGCGTAGGTATCGTATTGTATAGTACTGGTATCAGTATTGCAATAAAGATAGCGGGAGTTGGGCGAAAAGCATATACCCGCATACACCTCGCCAAAATACTGGCTAAATCGCGGTATAAACCGACGGTTGCTCAGTAAGCCGCTACACCTATCAAAATTATAGATAAAAATACCTCTATTGGGTATTTTATGGGCATACTGACTGCCATCTGGTGAAAACTCTTGGTAATTACTGAAATATGTAGAGTCAAGTGACGGGGAAGGCATGATTTGCGCGGGTAGCGAGTCAATACCCTTAGGGCTTATCAGCAGCCTATAATATTTATCTAACCTCAACCCTGGTCTAATCAACCACCAATCGCGTCCATTCGCATGACGACACAACTTCATAACTGCGCTATTTAGCGTATCACCGCGCAAGGTCTTTACTTCTCTACTCGTCACCGCACCGCGTCCATTATTAAGCTGCATATCTATCGTAGTAATATTAATGCCTTTCAGTACAGCATAGGGGTCGTTAGTAATAGTAGTTAAGGTCGGTAGATGGTGGAAAATATAATAGATATGGTCGCTGCCTGGTTTAGGTATAGTGATAGCCCCTTGTATTATAAAACTGCCTTCATCAGATTGGTAATCGGGTTTACATAAGCTATCGCCGTTAGCCATGATATGGTAAGTGCTATCTGCAATCTTGTAGCCATTAAAAGAAAAAAGATACCGACCTGCGGTATCCGACATGACAGCAGGTGAACCAACAAAATCAATAGGGTTGTTTTTGAACTGCTGCTGCATCGGGCAGTAATTAAAATCGGTGAGGGTAGTGCCTGCTACGGGTGCGATGGTATGATTGCGGCTTTCGTATCCTGTAAAGAAATTAAAGTCTCTTTTTTTATCTTCGTTCGGTTGCGCGAAGGAGGTGTACACTATGCTTATCAGGGCGAGTGTAGTGAGTATGTTTTTCATAATAATATATTTTAGAATTTGATATTACTGTTGTGAGGGTGTGTGGTATTATTGCATTGTTTCCGTAGGTTTTACCTACGGCTATGCACATTAAACCCTTATCAGGGTTGCGTTTCAAATGCGTCCGTGTACATTTATATCCCCGTGATAAATCACGGTTTTATTCATTTCATAAAGGCTCAGAAAGCCACATCCTGTGGTGTTGCCTCCTGAGCCTCTGATGAAAAGTATGATTTATTTGATGACGATTAGTTTAGTGGGCGCGTCTATCCCTGCTACTTTTAGGTAGTACAAACCTGCGTGCAGCCCGCTTATATCTATGGTTTGCTGCGTAGCACTTACTTTATCGCGTAGCACTATTTTGCCCGTGAGGTCTATCACGGTGTAATAGTCGCCTACTACATCGGTGCTACTGCTCAATACGACCGTGCTGCTCGCTGGATTAGGCGTAAGCAAAACAAATCTATCGAGGTTTACGCTCACTTTTTTGGGCGATTTTTTTCTCAAATTCACGCCTTGCGCCATACAGATATTGGCATCGGCATAATATTGGTCTAAACCCAATAAGGCTAACAAGCCCCGAGCTTCAAATACCGCCGTACCACCTGTATAAGGGCATTGCGCGGCGATGTATTGCAATAAGCTAATTTCGTTGCTTCGCGTAGCAGCTTCGCCTTTGGCAAAGTGACGGAAATAAAGGTTGTTCACCGCTTTTTGGTTCACCTCTTGTAGCTCTACGGCTTGCATAGTGGTATTGAGTACGGCGAGGTTATCGGCAGCGTTTTTGATTTGCTGGTCGGTAGTGCTGTCCAAAACCGCTAATGCGGTAGCGGTAGCGTCGTACTGTTGTTTCCAAACCTCAGCCACAGCTTCGTCGCCGTTGTCTATCGCCGCCGTGATATTAGCCGTGATAGTGCTTAGGCTTTGCGCCAAACTCTCTTTTTGCAAACTAATCGCGTCGGCTACTTTTAAGCTATTGGCAGCGTCGGTTTTGAGGCTCACGATGTCGGCAATAGCCGTAGTTGCCAAACTATCTTTTAGCGGCTGCCATTCGGTATGCGCTGCGAGCAGGGCAGGGTCGTTGCTTACTTTTTCGTACCAATCTTTTTGCGCTTCCCAACGCATTTCGTCCGAAAACTCGATGGTTTCGGTACTGCCTTTCGCGATAGCGTATTGCTGCGCTATGCTGCTTGGTGGCGCAGGTGCGAAGGCTAAACCTGTACAAGATTGTAAAGCATCAAAGGCTTGTTTAATCCAACCTCCTTGCGGAGAAAACTCTACCCCGGGCGCACCTATAAACTGCGAGGCATCGAGCGGGTGACTTAATACATTGCCACCTGCACCCTCGTTATAGAACAACTGACCTGTATACCCTGTCTGCACACTATTTGTGGTTTGATTCCATGCAGATTTATTGCCTGCATTGTAAACGCCTTCAAATAAATTACCTGCATCTTTGGCTTGTGCAGGCAGAAGATTGCTAACCGTAGTGCCGTAGAGCAAGCCCGTTGCGTGGGTTTGTATGTGATTGGTTTGCAACTGACTACCGCTATGCCCGGCATAAAGGCTGATGCCGTTAGTGGTATTGGTGGTGGTATTGCAAGTGTATGCTGCATTGCTTACGCCAAAACTATAAATAGCAGCTGTTTTTTTATTACTCGGCAGCGTGAGATAATCGTTGCTAAAGCCCGCAATATTATTGCGATTTAGTATCGCTCCCACGATATTACTCAACTGAATAGCATTAGCTGCGGTTACATTCTGGAACTTTACCTTTTGCTCTCTGATGATTAGGTTGCTGCCGCCCGTGCCTGCTTGTATGCCGCTTGCGTAGATAGCCGCCACACCTTTCTGTAAAGAGATAGTACTGTTAGCGGTAGCACTGATAGTACCGTCGATAGTGTATTTCGGGCTGTCTGTATTTACCGACTGATTGATGTACACACCATACACCGCGTTAGGTGCGTTACTAGCCGTATTATTCCCTGCGCTAATATTTACGCCGTTCAGGGTGTATGAGCCTAGCGTATTATTATTCATAGATACGCCCGTACCGTCGGTAGTGATATTGCCTTTGCTGATAAGCAAGGTGCGTGATCCCCCGTTCACTTCCTCGATGCCCGTTTTTGTTTTGCGTGCAGTAATAGGGCTATTCCCGATATTTATATCATAAAAACTAGCCGACGAGTTGTCCATATACACGCCTCTATCCGCACCCAGAATATTAATAGGATTGGAGAACGCTCCACCTACGCCACTATTTGTAGGCGAGTAGGTGCTTCGCCACAAAGAAATAGCCGTAGGTGTACCAGGACTCTTTGGTACAGGGTTTACATCATAAATATCCGTAAAGGTAACTGATTTATTGTTTTGTTTGATGGTGCAATTAAAAGCATTGATACCATACTTGAAGCCATCAAAAGTACAGTCGGCAGAGCGAGCCATAATTAACTGTCCTCTATCGTGGGCTTGAAGTGCCGTTTCACCAACAAAATTTTGTAGCGGTGGAAAGAGCGTGCGTGTATTTCTAAAATCTACACCGCTAAAAGAACTAAAATTAGGAGACTGCGCTTTACTGCCCGAAGTAAGGAATACACCTATATTATTGTTTTCGAGACGCACCCGCGCATTACCATTACGTTCCAAATATAACGTACTGCCGTAGTGTGCTTTGATACCAATATTGGCATCAGAAAGAATAAAGTTACGTTGATTGATGGGACTAATCGTAAAAGCAGTCCTAATGTCTAAACGTGACGGACTAAGCACGGTAATGCCTTCCCACATTCGGTCGATACCCTGTATGGTGTTGTCGTCGAGTTGCTCGCCTCCACTCAAATACACCTCTCTTCCTACGGGTACCCAGTTTTGGCTTAAACCGTCAGGTGCATAAAATCCGATTTGAATGCTCGCATCTTCGCACATCCTAAAATCCAAATTAGGCATATAGATATCTTTATTGAAAATAAGTTTACCGCGTATCAACCATCTCATCACCGTCGGACCGTCGGGACTCGGGTCTATCGCGATTGAAATAATATTTGGCGTGTTCCAAACTGGACTAATTGGTAGCCCAACACCTACTAAATTTGTGATAAGCGTACTGTCACCGCTTCTACCTATCAAGGTATAGCCAGGTAGATTAGCGCAGCTCGCTTGTTCTACATAAATAGTAGTAGAAGCCGTACAGCCCGAGGCGTTGGTAGCGGTAACGGTATAAGTACCGTGTACCGTGACCGAAATAGTGGCACCTGCCGCGCCCGTATTCCATACATAAGTGGCAGGCAGATAGCTTGCGGTAGCGGTGAGTACGGCGGGTTGTGCTGCGGTAATAGTAGCAGGGCTTGCCGCAATAGCGACCGTCATCGGTACTATCCGCACGGTGATACTAGCGGTTGCGGTGCAGGTATTAGGCGCGGCTACGGTAACGGTGTAAGTACCGACAGCAGCAGCAATAATAGGTACGGTTTGTCCCGTGTTCCACATATATGTCCCGCCGCCTGTGGCAGTGATGACTGCGGTCGATGTAGTATTACATACGACAGGATTACCCGTAATAGCTGCAGTCGGAAAGTTGGAGGTAGTAGTATAACTTGCTGTACCTGTACAACCCGCCGCCGTAGTAGCGGTGACGGTATAAGTAGCAGCGACTGTAGTTGTAATACTCGAGGTAGTAGCTCCTGTACTCCATCGATAAGTATTGTTATTTGCGGTATTATTAACCGACGCGGCGAGGTTAGTAGCGCAGGCAGCGATACTCGGCGTGATAGTAGCGACTACGGGCGGCTGCACCGTTACAGTAATGCTTTTAGTAGCTGCACAAGTATTTAGGGACGTTGCCGTAACGGTATAAGTACTTGTATTGACAAGATTGACATTGATAGGATTGGTGGTAGCACTCGTACCTGACCACCGATAGTCTACATTAGTAGGAGTGTTAGCGTTTCCGTTTGCGGTCGGGTCAAGGTTTGGCGGTACAAGCGGAGCAGAAAGCGTAGCCGTTTGTAGTCCACCATAACAAAAACCGTTGGCTGGATTAGCAGTCAAATTAATCTCGTTGCTACTATTGATGTAAGTGATTGTGATTTTGCGTATTCGGAATTTTTGTGTGCCGCTACTATTTCCACTTGCGCCGCCTAAGTTACCTCTGGCTGAAATCCACAATTTAGAATAATTTATTTGTGGAATACAAGGGCTGTAAACGAAAGCAGTCCGCCACGAGTTTACATAATTGATACCTTGTATGCCGGGTGCCTGCATAGGGTCGACGTTAAATAATGCTTCTACCGTCGGCACTATCGGGACTATAAAACTAGCGCTATTGAACCCACTACCATTAGATAAAACGGGTACGGTAGAATAAAGCGGGTAATTTGAGAAATCACCACCCGTACACTCTAATTTAACATCACTGCGTATTAAGTTACAGTTGATAATAGAAAATGGAGCTTGTCCATCAGGTATTTTAAGCTCAATGGCAATTTTTACTTGTCTGCCTTTGATAGCTTCTTGCACGGCAAGAGGTATATTGTAATAAAAACCCTGCGAGCGGGCAACACCTGGCTCTGCGCCGACTTGCATTTCTAATACCCGTCCGTCGGTCGGGTCATCTAAAAGTACGGGTTGTCCGTGCGAGGTGTTCCACATAGAAAAAGGCGGCGTAATACTATTTACACAAGCATCTGCGGTTGGACCGCTACAATACCCGCCCCAAATGTGCGACGCAGGCATTCCTGCAAAAGGTTTTGCTCCTGTGCCACAACTCGTGGCAACAGAAAAATCAATGGTTGTAATAGCTCCACTCTGTGCCAACACCTGGCACATCGCCCAAAAAAGTAGCATTAACACCATGCTAGCCGATTTTGCAAAGCCGTGAAGCCGTGAAGCCGTGAAGCCGTGCGCGCTGCCCGCCCGTTTTTATCAAACAGGTACGGAAGATAAGAAAATTTCGTCATAATTAAAAATTGTTTTTAAAAAATTTAATTAAATTGGTTGAAATAAAGTGTACAAAACTTTGCTGAATAAGTTAGCGCTTGCTGGCGATTACGAAAATTCTGTAATTTCGTCGATTGAACTTATTTAAACGCCGTATTTATATGCTTTATCGGATAATAAAGTGGTTTTTATTGGGTATCGCAATACTCTGCAAATATACATACATTTAATTTAAAAAAGCAATTACTTTTTTTGCAAAAAATCCTACGAGCTTTTTACTATTTTTTATATATGTAATATATGGATAAACAATAAATTGGATAATGTTAATTTTTTAATGCTTTAAAAAGGGCTATAAAAGGGCGTTTTTTGGTGTTTTACAGGGCAACAGAAACAAAAAATCCTACAAAAAAAAGCAGCTACGCCTATTGCGCAGCTGCTTTTTAAGATTTTACGGAATGCAGACGTAGCACGCTGCGGCACTCAAAATTATTCGAACAGCGTCAAATCGCCTTGCAGCACCTTCGTCACACCGTCCTCAAACTCTACTTCTATATAATACACAAATACCTGCGGGCGCATTTTCGTACCTTTAAACGTACCGTCCCAGCCGTACCTCGCGTCGTTGATAGGAAAGTCTTTGCCGCCGAAAACCTGCTCGCCCCAACGGTCAAATACATTCATTACTTTTATTTTACGGACGTTCGCGCCCGAAAATACGGTAAATCTATCGTTTGAGCCATCGTCGTTTGGCGTGAATATATTAGGAATATACACCTCGCGGTCGTCCACAACCTCTATGCGCACCGTCGCCCACGCCACACAACCCGTGAAGTTTTTGACTAAGACCGAGTACTCGGTCGTGCGGAGCGGCGTTGCTACTGGGTCGACGCAAGTGATGCACGACAAGCCCGTCACGGGAGTCCATTCGTAGGTCAGCACTTCGTATGCGCCTTGTACTGCGCGTAGCTGCACCTGCGCGCCGAGCTTGATAGTCGCCGCAGGCGGGTCTATGCGTATATCGGGGAAGAGCGGCGGTTGCACCACGCAAGTACGGGTAGCGGTGCAGCCCCATGCGTCGGTCACACTTACCGTGTAATTACCAGGCGCAAGGAGTTGCGAGGAGTCGGTTGCGCCACCCACAAATATATTATTTTCATCAATCCAACCATAACGGAACGGTGCTACGCCCGTGCGTGTGAGGCTCGGCGCGGCAGTGCCTAAATAAGGCGCAGGCACGCAGAGCGCAGGCGTAGTTTCTACTTTCGTAATACGAAAACCGCCCACTACATCTATGCGCACCGTACCGCTCGCCGAGCAGCTACTTGCTATATCGGTAGCGATAACGGTATAAACTGTACCGTTTTGCGTGAGCGCAATCAAGCCGCGAGCCGTATCGGTTAGCTCCTGATTTGACCATTTATAGGTGTAGCCCGAACCCACAATAT
>JAYWGJ010000389.1:0-4296 GCA_043778315.1 Saprospiraceae bacterium
CGAATTGAAGGGCAGTTTTGACTTTGGTTTACCCAAAGACTTACGCCCCATCGACATCAAAAAGTTTTTAGACCAGTATGTTATTGGGCAGTCGGCTGCCAAAAAAATACTGTCGGTCGCGGTGTACAACCACTACAAACGCCTCAATCAGAAAAAGACGACGGACGAAGTAGAGATTGAAAAATCAAATATTTTGCTTATCGGACGCACAGGAACAGGCAAGACTTTGTTAGCGAAAAGCATCGCTAAACTCCTCAAAGTGCCGTTTGCGATAGTCGACGCGACCGTTCTCACAGAAGCGGGCTACGTCGGCGAAGATGTAGAAAGTATGATTTCGCGGCTCTTGCAGTCCTGCGACTATAACGTAGCGGCTGCCGAATGCGGCATTGTTTACATCGACGAAATTGACAAAATTGCGCGCAAATCGGATAACCCCTCTATCACCCGCGACGTGTCGGGCGAAGGCGTACAGCAGGGTTTGCTCAAAATTCTAGAAGGCTCGGAGGTACAAGTCGCGCCGCAAGGCGGGCGCAAGCACCCCGACCAGAAACTGATAAAAGTAAATACGCAAAATATTTTGTTTATCGCGGGCGGTGCGTTTGATGGCATCGAAAAACATATTGCGCGCCGACTAAACACAACCGTTATTGGCTTCAACGCCGAAGCAAAAGAGCAAATTGACCGCGAGAATATGCTGCAATACGTTAATCCGCAAGATGTAAAAGCCTTCGGATTGATACCCGAACTCATCGGACGCATACCCGTTATCACGCATTTAGAGCCGCTCGACCGCGCCGCGCTACGCGACATATTGGTACAACCTAAAAATGCACTCGTCAAACAGTACCAAAAATTATTGGAAATGGAGGGCGTAAAATTGAGTTTTGATGACGACGCGCTCGATTTTATCGTCGATATTGCGATGCAGTTCAAACTCGGCGCACGCGGCTTGCGCACGATTTGCGAAACGATTATGACCGATGCCATGTTCGATTTGCCGTCCGACAAAACCATAAAAACCTACAAAATCACGCGACTATACGCGGAAGAAAAACTCGGGCAACACAAATTGCTGACCTTACAATCAGTTTCTTAGTTTATTGATATGCTACAACAATAAAAAAACGGTGCAACTTTCTGTATAGAAAGTTGCACCGTTTTTGACATAAAATCACTGTTTTTGCAAAACTACATCGGTACTTCTATCAGCAATAGCCGCGTTGCGGCAGCCGTTGCGGTGACGCTGAACTCGGTCGCGTCTTGTATGCCGAGCGCGTCGCGGCGCGATAAATCGTGATTCGCTACCGTTGCCGCGCCTTCTATCACAAACGCATAAACGCCGTTTTCGGGGTCGCGGAGCGTATAGTTAAGGGTCTGATTTTCGTCTATCTCGCCTAAATGAAACCAAGCGTTTTGGTGTATCCAAATACCTGCGTCGTCGGGGTTCGGCGATACAATTTGCTGCCAAGCGTTGCGCGGAAGCGGCTGCGCCAACGTAATTTGGTCGTAGCGCGACGCGACATTTTTGGCATTCGGTAACACCCATATTTGCAATAAACGTACCGCTTCGCTTGTATTTGCGTTGATTTCGCTATGAAAAATGCCCGTTCCCGCACTCATCGCTTGTATTTCGCCGCTTTGTATGACCGCGCTGTTGCCCATGCTGTCTTGGTGTTTGAGCGCGCCCTCGAGCGGTATCGTCACAATCTCCATATTGTCGTGCGGGTGTCGCCCGAAGCCCATTCCGCCCGCTACTTCGTCGTCGTTGAGGACGCGCAGCGCGCCAAAACCCATGCGTTCAGGGTTGTAATAATTAGCAAAACTAAACGAGTGATTGGCTTTTAGCCAACCGTAATTCGCGTGACCGCGTGTAGCGGCGGTGTGCAATATGGTGGTCATATTTTTTGATTTGATTATAAAAATTAAAGTTATTGTAACAATAAAACACTTAAAATGTTCCTATCTCCATCACCATTTCGGTATGCGGAATATCGTCTTCCATATAGTTTTTGCCCGTACTAACAAATCCTAAACTACCGTAAAAAGCAAGCAAATACGACTGTGCGCCGATGCGCACACGCAGGTTTTCGCCAAACAAAACGGGCAGTTGCGCTATTGCTTTTCGCATTAATTCATGCCCTGCGCCTGTGCCGCGTACCCGTGCCGCCGATAGTACGCGCCCAATAGAAACGTCGTCTAAGTCGCTGTACGCCAGCCGTTTAGGCAGCAGCCGACAATATGCCACCAAGCCGTCTGCGTCGTAACCCAAAAGATGAAAAGACGATAAATCTTTATTGTCTGCATCTAAATATGCGCAGTTTTGCTCCACCACAAACACCTCTTGCCGCAGCCGCAGGATTGCGTAAAGCTGCGTAACAGAAAGGTCAGCGAAGTGCAGGCATTGCCAAGTAAGCATGGTTTTTTTAAGTGATTAGTGATTAACGATTAGTAGTGATTAGCAAAAATTTAATTTTAATATTGCAATGCAAATTTACGCTTTTTTCACATTCCCAAACGTCTATTTTAAATCGCAAAAACAAAATAACCGCATCGTTCACTCCCCGTCACAAAAAAGCCGTTTATCTGCAAGAGATAAACGGCTTTTTGTACTATATTATTAGAGGAAGTCACTATGCACTTAGGTAAATATTACTATCAAAATGGCATTTATTTTTGCAAAACACTAGTTGCCTACCATGGTAGAAGGCGGCTCTGTACCCAATGAGATTTTGTCCGCTTGGAAATTAACCATGCTTTCGAGTGTCACTAAATAAACACCTGACGACATTTTGGGCAAGGCTACTTTTATTTCGTCCTTGTCGCAACGCACCTCTTTTTTGAACAATTCTGCACCGCCCACATTCGCATAAACGCGCAAAATAGTCAATTGATTAGTGTTTTTATTTGGCTCTATCACCATAGAATTGGTGGTAGGGTCAAACGCCACAAAACTGTTAATTTTGGGAATTACGGTTGCCACAAGTGGATTAGTAAAAGTTTGCTCGCCTGCTATATTCTGCATTTTCAAGCGGTAATTCATCGATTTTGCATCTGGACGCAAGTCGAAACTAATGTAATTCTGTTTTTTCTGCGAATTAGTTGCCGCAGATAAAGTACGCATATCTGTCCAATGCGCACCGTTGTCAATAGATTTTTGCACTGTAAACAGTGCCGAATTTTCCTCCGACGTAGTTGCCCAATTAATTTGAACTGTGAGGTCGGGTTGTTGTGTTGCTTTAAAAAAAGCGAGTGTTGCGGTGCTTTGTGCAAACGCGGTCACGACAGTAGTCATTGCTACCGCAATTGTAAAAAATGTACCTTTCATCATTTTGGATTTTAGAAAAGATTAAAAATAAAATTAAATGTATATTACTAATATGTAAAGTTTAATAACAACACATGCAATACATTACATATCTGTTAATAACTTGTTACAATGATAAGATGCAAAAACGGACAGGCAGGTTGCATCACATTACAAAAAAATTGAATTATTTATTTTTAAATACATATAATAATTTGCTTATTTATCATGTCACATTTAAGCTATTATCTTTTTTATTTAAGTTTGTGTCCAATAAATACTTAATGTTTTTGAAATTATTTATAAATAATACTTTTGTTTTAATAAAATAATACTTACCTTTGCAGCAGCTAAAAGCAGATACAATGCCGTATCGCAAATGGTAAATCTTTAAAAAATTAATAATTCATGGCAGTTTATTTAGACAACAGCAAAATTTCAGACCTCATCAAAGAGTATGGCGGCACTGAAAACAACTCTGGCTCAACGCACGCGCAAGTAGCTATTTTCACCTATCGCATCAATATGCTTTCTGAGCATTTGAAAATCAACAAAAAAGACCACTCTTGCCGCCGTTCGCTCTTGAAAATGGTAGGTAAACGTCGTAACTTATTAGCGTACTTAGCCAAAAACGACGTGGCAGATTACCGTAAACTTATCGAGCGTTTAGGCTTGCGTAAATAAGTTATGAAGAAGTACATATATGTATGTGTACTTATATCAAATTCTTTTTTTTCTTTTTTTTTTGATCAATAAGGCGTTCGCAAGAAACCTTATTGATTTTTTTATTCGATTATTTAATAAAAGAATTGTCATTTTTTTGGTAATAAAAGACTATAATAAACAGACCATCACATTAAGTTTCTTTATAATACAAGGCTTGCAGCACAGTTTAAGAAAAACAAATAGGAATTATTTTGTCTATTTATTTGTTAATCTCAAAACAATCAAGTACATTTGTATTACAATAAAACTCAATATGAACCCAAAAT
>JAYWGJ010000390.1:0-13797 GCA_043778315.1 Saprospiraceae bacterium
AGGCGCGGGTATGCACCATATTGCACTCGAGGTGACCGACATTCGCGCCGAAATGAGCCGCCTGCAAAGCGAAGGTTTTGAGCTACTCAACGAAACGCCCAAACAAGGCGCAGACCAAAAACTCATCTGCTTTTTGCACCCCAAAACCACCAACGGCGTACTCGTAGAGTTGTGTGAAACCATAAAATAATAAGGTAACACATTGACTACTTTTATAAATTTTGTTTATAAAAATATTTTTTTAAAAAGCTAAGGAATGAAGAGAAAATAAAGGACTGAATATTGTCGCACAGAATTTTGGGTCAAAACAAGGCAGATTTGAGGCGCAATGCCTAAGCATTGTAACAATAATCTAACGCAGTTTTTGGCGCAAAAGGCAAGTGAGAATACAGTCCCTTATTTTGGACGCTTTCCTAAATAATAAAGTCGATTACTTAGGAGCTTGGGGACCGACCTATTAGAATGGTCGGCGATAACGCAGCGTAAAAAAGTTGATAAGCTGCAAACTGTTCGAAGCGCGACCTTTTGGGAGCTACAAGTTTTTGCAGTGTTCACTTTTTAAGCGGAGAGCAGCCTGACCAGTCTAATAAGTCTTGATTTTTTGTTACTTTTTTATCAAGAAAAAAGTAAAAAAGTAAAAAATACGACTACTGCGCGACATCAGTAACTAAATTAAATAAAACCCTTTTGTACATAGACGTTATCCTGCCGCTTGCCGTTCCGCGCACCTATTCGTACAGCGTTCCGCGCGAGTGCGTCGAGGCGGTGCAGCTTGGTGTGCGCGTAGAGGTGCAGTTTGGGCGCAACCGATTGTACGCGGCTATCGTGTTGCGGGTGCGCGACAGCGCGCCTGATTACGCCACCAAAGACATCGTTTCGGTACTCGATACCACGCCCATTATCGGCGAGCCGCAGCTCAAACTTTGGCAATGGGTAGCCGATTATTATTGCTGCTATTTGGGCGAAGTGATGAACGCCGCGCTGCCTTCGGGCTTGCGACTCGGCAGCGAAACGCGGATTTTGGTCAGCGAAACCTACAAAAATATCCTCGACGAACCCGCTACACTCGCCGCTTTGGAACTCTCCGACAACGAGTATATGGTCGTAGAAGCCTTGGCGATTCAGGGCGAACTTGGCATCGACGAAATTACCGCTATTGTACAGCAAAAAAGTATCCAAAACTTAATACAATCCTTACTAAAAAAAGAAATTATTGTATTAAAAGAAGAATTACAGTATAAATACAAACCTAAAACCGCTCCTTTTGTGCAATTATGCACGCCGTACAGCGAAAATATAGGTTTATTGGTACAATTTTTAGATAGTTTGCCCAAAATAGCGGTCGTTCGGCAACGTATCGTATTGGCAATGATACAATTGCACCGACAAAATCCCGAATTTTCGCAAAAATCGCTCTGCGAACTCGCCGACTGCGCGCCTGCCGCGCTGCAAGGGTTGGAGAAAAAAGGCATTATACAAATCACGCAAAAAGTAGTGAGCCGAACCGCGAGCTACACCAACGACCTCGCGCCGACAACGCCGCTCTCGACCGACCAAATTCGCGCTATCGCTGAAATAAAAACCGCTTTTACAGCCAAAAATACCGTTTTGCTACACGGCGTAACAGGAAGCGGCAAAACCCGCGTTTACACCGAATTGATACAAGAAACCATCGCCGCAGGCAAGCAAGTGCTGTATTTACTGCCCGAAATCGCGCTGACCGCACAACTCACTTTTCGCTTGCAAAAGCATTTTGGCAACGATATAATGGTGTATCATTCGCGCCTTAGCGGCAACGAGCGCGTAGAGCTTTGGCGCGAAGTCCGCAACGGAAAACCGATAGTTTTGGCGGCGCGAAGCGGCTTGTTTTTGCCTTATCGCGACTTAGGTTTAATCATTATCGACGAAGAACACGACCCTTCTTATAAGCAAACCGAACCCGCGCCGCGCTACAATGCACGAGACGCAGCCATTTATTTGTCGCATATTTTTGGTGCGAAAACGCTGCTCGGCACGGCTACGCCGTCGCTCGAAACCTATTTTAATGTGTTGCACAAAAAATACGGTTATGTCCGCTTGACGCAACGGTTCGGCGGCAGCCAAATGCCCGAAATACAGTTGGAAAACCTCCAATTAGCGCATCGAAAAAAGGAAATGAAAGGCAGTTTTTCGGAGGTACTCCTACAAGAGTTGCGCACGACGATTGCCGATAAGGGACAAGCAATTTTATTCCAAAACAGACGCGGCTACGCGCCCTCGATGCAGTGCAACACCTGCGGCTACGCCGTGCCGTGCGTACATTGCGACGTATCGCTCACCTACCATCAATACAGCCATTCGCTGCGCTGCCACTACTGTGGCTACCAAACTAAACCGCCCGTAAGTTGCGTCGCTTGCGGCTCTGCAACCCTGCACCCAAAGGGTTTTGGCACAGAAAAAATAGAGGAGGAACTACAAATTTTGCTGCCCGAAGCACGCATTGCGCGTATGGATTTGGACACCGTGCGCGGCAAATTCGCGCTATCGCGGCTCATAGAGCAGTTCGAGGAAGGCGAAATAGACGTGTTAGTTGGGACGCAAATGGTGACCAAAGGTTTGGATTTTGATAACGTACGCGTCGTAGGTATTTTGTCTGCCGACCAACTACTGCATTATCCTGATTTCAGGGCTTCGGAGCGCGCATTCCAACTCATCACGCAGGTTGCGGGACGCGCAGGGCGGAAGTTGCAAAAAGGAAAGGTAGTCTTGCAAGCCTTAAACACGGACTCGGCGGTTTTGCACGAAATAATGACCGACGACGCAACCGCACACTACACCCGCGAACTCACCGAAAGGCATCAACACCACTATCCGCCCTACGTCCGCCTCATCAATATAGAACTGAAACACAAGGAGCGAAATGTGGTGGCTGCCGCAGCCGATTTCTACGCTGCACGGTTGCGCGCACCGCTCGGCAAGCAACTACTCGGACCCACCGAACCAAGCATCGCGCGAGTACGGAACTATTTTTTAATGCAAATTATGATAAAAATAGACCCGAAAATCCAAAATTTGGCTGTTATAAAGCAATTAATCACGGCTGCCGTAACGGCACTGCAACAACAAAAAGGCTTTTCGAGCGTCCGCGTGAATATAGATGTGGACCCGTATTAGGGGAAATGACACATTAATTTAGTTTAAATCCTGCCAATTAAAAAGCTAAGCGAAATAAATAACTGATGTTACGCAGTGGTGTATTACTGCTTTATGGCATTAAGTTCGCTTAAAGCCGCCTGAGTGGCTTTAAGATAAAGTTTCGCTTTGAGCTGAAAATGGTTTAAGTGCGTTGCAAATTTTAGTTTTTCTAGTTTTATGTACGCGGTAAGCACATAAAAAATATGGTTAGATTGCGTTTTTACCGTGCGGGTCGGCGATTTGTTAAGGCTGACATTTTGTTTGATACTTTTGTGATATTCCTCTACGCTCCACCGTTTTTTGTAGATTGTAGCGACATCGTTATAGGAGAAACTTAAGTCATTAGTGACCAAAAATCGTACACCCTCCACCTTTCCATCTTCGTCTTTTGAAGACTTGTTTGACTATTAAAACAACCTTATCGTAGTCTTTAAGCCAACTTTTAGTGGGTGTATTATCTACTAAATCTAAATCTCTAATACTTGTCCATGAACTTTTTTTAGTCGGTATCGCAGGGCTATCCGTTGCCAGTTGTGCCAACCGATTGGATTTCAAATCGAAGATAAATTTTTTGTTCTTACCTTCTATATACTTCATATTTTCTACCGATGCAAACCAGCTGTCGGCTATTATATACCTGAATATCAATTGATTATGAATACACTTGGCTATCATCGACCGCGTTTGCTCGTTCTTCGTTACCGCACTCTTATGTATCACTTTTTTCGTTGCCACATCACACATCACTTCGGGTTTTGTGACCAATTCATACGCTACGGGTACGCGCAAGGCTTCCGCTGCTGCTTCCTTTTGAGTTACATAAAAGGCAGCCAATAGGTTCACGCCGCGTACACTCCGACCTTTCGATTGGTCGTAATGCCAACACATCAAATCGTTCTCGTCCGTGTATGCTTTCTCCGCTATCGTGTCGTCAAACACTAAACACCCGTCCAATGCCTCATGCGCCCGTACCACAGGTTTTACCAACTGCCACAACGCTTTACTCGCTTGCGCCTCACCGTTGAGCAGACGGCTAACTTGGTCATGGCTAAAGACACTATCTAACAGCCGACTCAAAACAGTCGCATTCGTCTGTTGGGTGCTACTCAACAGGAAATCCGTATATAAATCTTCTAATATTTTCACCGCGTAAACGTACGATTTTTCAGCAATTACCCGAAAAATCCATCCTACTGCGTAACATCGGTAAATAAGAAGATATTTATTCATATTGAAGAACCCGAATTGAGTCTTTTTCTTGATGCGCAAACTCAGCTAATTAATGATTTGGTCAATTAATGTTTTGTGAGTAACGATAATGCTATCGAACTATTCGTAGCCACTCATAGCTCTTACATCACCAATCATCTAAACTTACTCATTAAGGAATGAAGGGAAAATAAGGTACTGAATATTGTCACGCCGAATTTTGGGTCAAAACAAGGCAGATTTGATGCTCAATGCAGCGCATCGTAAGGAAAATCTAACATTGTTTTGGTATGAACAAGATTAAAGGTAGCAAAACTACCCTTATCTGCCGTGAACGGGCGTAGCCCAGACGAGTAATATTGGTACTGTTTATTTAGACGCTTTCCTAATGGTTTTTTTATTCTGACAAGCGCAGCAGCTTGATATTGGCGAGTTCTTCTAGGCAAAACAGGACTTGCGCCTCGGTGATTTGGCGGTTAGGCGGCAGGTTATTGATGATGGCGGATAGGTTGCTCGGGCGGCGCGTCCCTTCGGGCGACACGAGCGTAAACAAAACCTCCAAAGGAATCCCTTTCGGGTTTGGCGCGCCTTGCAGTTTCAGTTCGTACTCTATTTGCTCGAGTTGCTCGTCGATGAAATCGGACAGGACGTTTTTCATTTCGCCTGTTTTGGCGACCAATTCGGGGTCGAAAACGATACTGTCGCGCCCTGCTTTTTCCTTGCGTTCGGTGTCTTTTCGGTACAAACGGTCGAGGTAAACCTGCAAATTAGTGAGGTCGATGCCGTCACGCTCGTCGCGGAGATTCTCCAAAATAAGCGGCACGGTGCGCGTCGGCTCAGTGAGGTCGATGCTGATATCCGCTTTTTTGATAGAGCCGACTATCACGCGCATCAGATTGAGGTCGTTCATTTTTTCTACGCGCAGCCTGTTTTCGTACAGCGCGGGGACTACTTTCTCAAATTTATTGAGGTTGGCGAGCCACTCCTCGCGCACCGAAAGCACCACTTTCACCTGTACGCTACACGCCAAAATATCTTTGATGTGTTGGTGGAAAAGCGGCTGCTCCTGCTGCGCGTCGCCCAAAATATAGAGTTCTTCTAACTGGTCAAAAATCAAAAATATAGGTTTGTACACCGCATTATACAACCGCTCTACTAAGGCTGCGGGCGTAGCGTCGGGCTGCGCAACCCAGTCGGGTTGCTGCTGCTTCATAGCTTCATTGAGGCAATGCACCAGCGCCTCGTTGATGTTCTGCGAGCGGCGAACATAGATAGGCAGCCAGTCGGTATCATAAAATTTATTGGCTAATCCGCAGTTCACTAAGCTCGATTTGCCCACGCCCGACCCGCCATAAAGGAGCGTCAGGTTAGCGGCAAAAACGGCATTATAGAGTTGAGCGGTTTCTTTTTCGCGCCCAAAATACCTATAATTGTCTTTGCGCTCGTAAGGGTCGAGAAAAACAAAAGGAGAAGACATTTTTTTTATTACAAAACCAAATTATATTGCAAATATAGACATCTATTTGTACAATTTTTTATTTTTGAAATAAAAAAACGTTTACAGTAGCTATATTTTTGAGTTGGATAAGTCGTTTGCGAACCCTTCGAGGGCATAGGTGGTCAGTTTTATTTTCACACCACGAATTACAAGAATTTACACAAATTTTGACGATTAGACAATTTTAATTTCACCAATTGTTTGAGTGAAAAATTGAAATTTTTTACTCAAACATCGCAGTTTAGGAATTGCGCGGTCAAAATTCGTAAAATTCGGTTAATTTTGATAATTTTCGAATGAAAATTATCAAAATATTAGTGAAAATCGAAGATTAGACGAAGTCAATTAAAAAACGTCCACCGATAGAATTAGTGTAAATTCGCGTAATTCGTGGTAAAGTTTTGGAGAACTGACCACCTCTGCCCTTCGAGGATTCGTAAAGGTTAGGTATTCAAAATTCATCAGCTTACTTCAGTTCATATCCCAAAAATCATTTTTTTGTTGCGACAAGCAAAATATTTCCTCCTATTCCCCTAATTTCATTATCTTTGTGATAATATTAAACACCAAAAATATGCTATGGACTTGGTACGACGCGAAAGTCGTGGACATACAGCGCGCCGCGCCACAGGTAAAACGCTTGTTTTTGGAGGTGCAAACCGAACAGCCGTTTGTGTATAAAGCGGGTCAGTTCGTCACGCTCGATTTGCCGATTAGCGATAAGCGACTACAACGTTGGCGCAGTTACTCTATCGCGAGTGCTTGTAATACCTTGACTACCAATGTAATAGAACTTTGCGTGGTGCGAATGCCCGAAGGCAAAGGCTCTACTTATTTGTGCGAACAAGTGGCGATTGGCGATACGCTCCGCTTCAAAGGCGCGGACGGAACTTTTCATTTTGCGGCTGTACCGCCTCAAAATATTGTGCTGATAGGAACGGGAACGGGCGTTGCGCCTTTGCGGGCGATGCTGCAAGAACTCTGCGCGACGGACGGTTTTGCGGCGCATCGCGTTCACTTGATTTTTGGGACGCGCACCGAAGCCGATTTGCTTTACGCCGACGAATTTCGCGCATTAGCGGAAGCTAAAAATAATTTTAAATACGATATTGCGCTCTCGCGCCAACAAAAAACGGGCTATTATGAAGGGCATTTGCACCAAATTTATGAACAAAACTTAGATATCACCGCCACTTATTATATCTGCGGTTGGAAAAATATGATAGACGAAGCGGTACAGCGACTCACGGACGGCGGCGTGCCATCGGCACAAATTCACTACGAATTGTACGGTTGAATTATCAATTAAAAAAAATATTATTTTCATTATAAAATCATAAAATCATCAACAAAATAACCGAAAAAGCGACTACTGGGGCTACCCTTCGCTTACACAAACCCTTAGTGCAAGCGGTGGTATATACGCTGCAACAGATTTTTTATAAGGACGAATACGCCGATAAAGCCGTGCCTGCGCTGCTCCGCAAACACAAGGAATGGGGCGCACGAGACCGACAGTTTGTGGCTGAAAGCATCTACGATGGCGTGCGCTGGTGGCGCAAATATTGGCACGCGATGGGCTGTACGCCTACGTTTACCGAACCCGAAATCCACTATTTTTTGGCTATCAGCCTAATGAGTAGAGGCTACACGCTGCTCAACCCCGAAATATTGGGCGTGACGGACGTGGCGGCGTTGCAAAAAATGTTGTATCAATCATTCCCGAAAGCGGTCGAACATAGTTTGCCCGATTGGTTGTACGACACGATACAGTCCGAACTCGGCAACCTCGCCGACGCGACTATCACGGCTTTAAATCAGTTGCCGACCGTATATTTGCGCGTTAATACGCTAAAAATTACCAAAAAAGCCTTGATTTCGGCTTTGATGAAAGAGATGATTGCCGTGGCAGATGTACCCGACGCGCCCGACGCGCTGCTATTGGTAACGCGCAAAAATTTACAGAAAAACGCCAAATTTTTGGAAGGTGCGTTCGAGTTTCAAGACATTGGTTCGCAGGCGATAGGCAGTTTTTGCGGCGTAAAAAAAGGACAAACCGTGATAGATGTCTGTGCAGGCGCAGGCGGAAAAGCCTTGCAATTGGCGGCAATTATGGAGAATAAAGGTAGAATTATAGCGACCGACCTCCACGCAAATCGCCTGCAATCGCTCACTACTCGCGCCGAGCGCGCAGGCGTTAGGTGCTTGAATATGAACAGTTTGGAGAATCTAAGCAAGTACAAAAACGCTGCCGATTTGGTGTTATTAGATGTGCCGTGTTCGGGGCTTGGCGTGTTGCGGCGGAACGCCGATACCAAATGGAAACTGACCGAAAAAGAACTCAACGAATTGCGTCAAACGCAATATGATATTTTGACAAACTACGCGAACTTGACGAAGTACGGCGGCAATTTGGTATATGCGACGTGCAGTATTTTGCCGTCGGAGAGCGAGCTGCAAGTGAAGCGGTTTTTGGCGGAAAACGAAAACTGGGCGTTAGTTGCCGAGCAGCGCACCGCGCCGCACCTGACCGATACCGACGGTTTTTATATGGCGAAATTGCAACGGCAAAATTAAAAAATAGAATTAAAAAAAGCGACTTCCTGTTAGTGGGAAGTCGCTTTTTTAGTATAAATAAATATGGATTGGTTCTTTGAAAGTTTTTATGGGTTTTATCGTCGTGCGAGTTTTAACTCGCACAAAACAAGACAAGTGCGGGTTGAAATCCCCACACCGTTACCCTTTCACACCAATCCAATTGAACGAATAATCCAAGTTTGGAATGCGCGTGCGCTCCGCTACTTTGCGCATACGGTTAGGCAGTTTCATGATGTAATCGCGGGCGCGCTCGCCGTCCGCTTTGAGGTCGGTAGCGTGTTCTACCTTCCAATCTACGATTAATTGCTCCATAATATCCACATAATCGGCGGTGGTATAAACGCCGATGCGCTGCGCCGCGTCAGAAAAATGTGACCAAGTAGCACCTATTTCCAAACCCGTTTCGCGCAAAAAATGCGCGGGCATCACTATCCGTTTGCGCATCATATCCTCGAAAGCCAACATCATTTCGTTGGTATCCACCGCAAATATTTCAGACACAAACGACTTGTAAGCCTCGGCGTGACGGAGTTCGTCGCCTGCTATCATGCCGCACATTTTCGATAAACTGACGTTGCCGTGTTTGCGCGCTAACGTAGCGGTTCTTCGGTGCGATACGTTCGTCGCCAACTCCTGAAACGACGTATAAATGAAGCTGCGATAAGGGTCTGTACCCGTTTGCAGATCGAAACCGTCCGCCAAAAGGTACTGTATCGAGGTCTCCATTTCGCGCATATTTACGCGTCCCGAAAGGTAAAGATATTTATTGAGTAGGTCGCCGTGACGGTTTTCCTCGGCAGTCCAGCCGCGCACCCATCGCGACCACGTCGGCGCGCCTTCTGCCTCGATGCCTTGCATCGTCATCAGCCACGACTCGTAGGTCGGCAAGGCTTCTTCTGTAATCGCATCGCCAATAAGTACTACCAAGTAATCATAAGGCAGGTCTTTTGCGGCTTCTTGCAAAAGCTTTACGTCCTCAAAAAATGTGTCGGACGAAGCGTCGGGGAGCAGGTCGGAGGGCTGCCAATTGCTGTCAATCGGCTTCAAATATGCCTCAACGATACTATCCATCTTTCTACCCAGAAAGTTCATCACTTCAATTCGCGTGTTAAGCTGCGTTGTAGCCATATTTTATAATTTTAAAACTATCTGATTTTTACACTAAAAAGAGTGCAAAAGTAATGATTTTTTTATACAATATATATTCAAATTTTGATAGTGCAATAAATCCATATTTTTTAACGATATTTGCACCTTAATTGTTCATTATTCACATTAGTATTACACCAAAATTGATTAAAATTATACCATGAAAAAACAACTTTATATTATCCGTCACGGCGAAACCGATTTTAATAGAATGGGCATCGTGCAAGGGAGCGGCGTAGATACCGACCTCAACGATTTGGGTCGAGCGCAAGCGAGCGCGTTTGCCGAAGCGTATCAAGACGTTGATTTTCAACTGATTGTAACATCAAAACTGAAACGGACGCAGCAAACGGTACAGTTTTTTTTGGATAAAAAAATACCGCATATCGTTACTTCCGATATTAACGAAATACATTGGGGCGTGCATGAGGGCAAAAAAAGTACGCTCGAGTCTCGTGCTAATTATAATTTGGTAGCTACGGAATGGCGTGCAGGCAACTACGACATCGCGACTACCGACGGCGAAACTGCCGCCGAACTCGCCGCGCGCCTCACCGATTTTATAGCGTGGATAAAAACGCGCCTCGAACAAAATATTTTAATTGCGACGCATGGTAGAACTTTGCGCGCCTTTATTTGTTTATTAAAACAAGAACCACTTAAAAATATGGACAGATACGACCATTTTAATACGGGTTTGGTTTTGGCGGTTTTTGATGGCGAGAAATTTGAGATGGAGTTGGAAAACGATATTTCGCATTTGCCGCATTATGAAAAACACAATTACGGATTGTAATATTTAGTTTACATATTTATGATTAATCTTACGGCAGTTTCGTACCTCAATACCAAGCCTTTATTGTACGGTATTTTCAGCGCGGGCATGGATAGCGAACTCAATATCCGCTTAGATATTCCGTCGGTTTGCGCCGAGCGGCTGCGGAGCGGACAAGCCGAAATCGGCTTAGTGCCTGTGGCGGCTATCGCCGAAATACCGAACGCGCAAATCATTTCCGACTACTGCATAGGCGCGGTGGGCGCGGTAAAAACGGTCTGTTTGTATAGTAACGTGCCTATCGAGGAGATAGAAACCGTGATTTTGGATTTTCATTCGCGTACTTCCGTACAATTAGTGCAGGTTTTGATGCGCGAATATTGGCATAAAAACGTGCAATATCAAACCGCGTATCAGGGTTTTGAGCGCAAGGTAAAAGGTACGACGGCTGCCGTAATTATCGGCGACCGCACTTTTGGTTTAGAAAAAAAATACACCTATATATATGACCTCGCCGAGGTGTGGTACGAACACACGCGTCTGCCCTTCGTTTTTGCAGCGTGGGTGAGTACGCGCCCGCTCCCCGACGAGTTTATCCGCCGCTTCAATGCGGCACTCGCGGCGGGTATTGCGCACATTCCGCAGTTGTGTCAGCTCATTCCGCCGCCCGTTAATAGCGCGTTTTCGCTCGAGGATTATTTTACAAAATACATCAGCTACACCTTTGACGCGACTAAAAAACAAGCACTAAAATTGTTTTTAGAAAAAATATCAAAAAATGTAAAAACAATTTCGAATAAAACATCGATATTAGAGAATATAAACTTACCTTTGCAGGCGAAATAAAATAATAGCAAAGTAATTATTCATAATAATCGTATAAAACGAAATACATTCATACTATAATTTCAGTTAATCATGAAACGTACTTACCAACCTTCTAAACGTAAACGTGCCAATAAGCACGGCTTCCGCACCCGTATGGCTTCTAAAAGTGGTCGTAAAGTATTGGCTCGTCGCAGAGCAGCAGGCAGACATAAACTAACCGTTTCGGACGAGAAAACGTCGAAATAGAGTTTTTAGATACGCCCTATAAGGCTAAAAACGGTTGCCCGCTCAGTATTTATACAGCGACGGCAACCGTTTTTTGTTTGTTATAATCATAAACGCTTTTTAATGTCTTTTTAAATAAATTATATATTTATGTCAAAATACATCAATCCTTATACCGATTTTGGTTTCAAAAAGCTGTTTGGGGAGGAGGGCAATAAAAATTTATTGGTCGATTTCCTCAACCAAATGCTTCCCGAACGGCATCAAATTGCTACGCTCAATTTTCAGAACGTGGAAGCAATGCCTGATACTAGCGACGAACCTAAGGCATTTTTTGATATTCACTGCACTTCTGCAAGTGGGGAGCGGTTTATTGTGGAAATGCAAAAAGCCAAAATAGATTATTTTAAAGACCGCTCTGTTTATTATATTACCTATCCGATACGCGAGCAAGCGCAACGTGGCGAGTGGAATTTCAAGTTAGATGCAATTTACTTTATTGCTATACTTGATTTTTGGTACGAAGATAAGGAGACTGCGATTTTTCATCGTAATATTGTATTAAAAGACCAAATGAACGTTCAATTTTATGATAAATTACAATTAATTTATTTACAAATGCCTGCATTCAATAAAACGGAAGAACAGTTGGAGACAAAATTTGATAAGTGGGCTTATTTTTTGAAAAATCTGGAAAAATTTGACGAAATTCCAAAAATTCTCAATGAATCTGTTTTTGAACAAGCCTTCGATACCGCTATGTATGCTAATTTTACTCGTGCGCAACGCGAAGTTTATGACAAAAGTAGATTGAGTTATATTGGAATGAAAGAGGCTACTAAAACTGCCGAAAAGGAAGGTAGAGCCTTAGGCTTGGCAGAAGGCTTGGCAGAAGGCTTAGCAGAAGGCTTGGCAAAGGGCATTGAACAAGGCGAAAAGAGAAAAGAGCGGGAAGCTATTTTAGGTTTGGCTGCTGTGGGCATAACTGCGACACAAATCGCAAAGGCACTAAAACTCACCGTAGAAGAGGTGAATGAAGCGTTGAATAAATAATTCAAAAACAATATTTAATATCATTATAATAAAAATATGCAACTTTCTGAACAAGAACAAGTCCGCCGCGAACATTTAGCGCAAATCCGCGCTATGGGCATCGAGCCGTTTCCTGCCGCCGAATACGGCGTCACGCACACCGCCGAAGCCGTCAGAGCGCAGTTTGACGAAACGCTTTTGGAGCAATACGCCACCGAAACCGTCTGCCTCGCAGGGCGAATAATGATGGTGCGCGATATGGGCAAAGCCGCTTTTGTGAGCCTACAAGACAGCACGGGACGTATGCAACTCTACATTTCGCGAGACGAAATATGTACCGAAGAAGACACGGAAAAAGAATATTACAAAATATTTTTTAAAAAATTATTGGATATTGGTGACTATGTTGGCGTTACAGGCTATATTTTTCGTACCAAAACGGGCGAAATTTCTATACATATCAAAAGCCTCACTTTATTAAGTAAATGTTTGCGTCCGCTGCCGATAGTCAAAATTGATGCCGAAGGCAAAAAATATGACGAGTTTAGCGACCCCGAGCTACGCTACCGTATGCGCTACGTCGACCTCACGGTGAACCCGCAAGTGAAACCGATTTTTATGAGTCGGATTAAGCTGATGCAAACGATGCGCACGTTTTTTAACGAGCAAGGTTGGTACGAAGTGGAAACGCCGATACTGCAAGCGATACACGGCGGCGCGGCGGCGCGCCCGTTCAAAACGCATCATAATACCTTAGATATGCCTTTGTATCTGCGCATCGCGAACGAATTATACCTAAAAAGATTAATTGTTGGCGGCTTCGATGGCGTGTACGAGTTTGGTAAAATGTTCCGCAACGAGGGCATGGACAGAACGCACAATCCCGAGTTTACGGCTGTGGAACTCTATGTTGCGTACAAGGATTATTTTTGGATGATGAATATGACCGAGCAACTCCTCGAGCGTGCAGCGCGACAAGTCACAGGCGGCACAACCGTAAAAATCGGTGACAACGAAGTGAGTTTTGCGGGTCCGTATCAGCGATTAACGATGTACGAATCGATTGAAAGGTACACAGGTACAGACGTATCGGCGATGGACGAAGCGGCTTTGCGCGACCTCTGCCGCAGCTTACATATTGGCGTGGACAACACGATGGGTCGCGGCAAATTGATTGACGAAATTTTTGGTGCGAAAGTGGAGGCGCATTTAATTCAGCCGACCTTTATCACCGATTATCCAGTAGAGATGTCGCCGCTCACCAAAAAACACCGCAGCAAAGACGGTTTGGTAGAGCGTTTCGAGTTGT
>JAYWGJ010000391.1:0-4245 GCA_043778315.1 Saprospiraceae bacterium
AAATGATAGAGTTCGGTCGAGATGAAGTAAATTGCGACGCTTGCCGCAATTATTAAAATAATTTTTATCGAAGTATTCATGGGTAATTTTATTCAAGTAGTAACATCAAATATAGGTCTTTGCACCTAATAAACTTATATTTTAATATTTTTCATAAGTTAAAATATTTTTTATATGAATTTGGTATGACTTTTGCAACCATCAGTGCCGCAATATCGTCTTTAATACGACAGACTTATTTTTCTGCTTTCTTTATCACCCAAAATGATATGATTATGAATAAAGTATTCTACACAATTGTTGTAAGCGGATTTATACTCGCGAATGCAACAGCACAAACCGCTATGTTTGCCTCTAATACGAGTAGCAATATGGCAACCGATGGCAAGCAAATGTCGTATATGGAAGCCGTCACCGCTGCGCCGAACGAAGCCTTAGACATCAATACGCCAGAGGCGTTCGTCACGGTACTCGATGCCTACGGCAAAAAAGTGCATAACGCGATAGTGATGGACGGTAAGTTTACACTACCCTACGAGCTTGTTGGTATGGTTTTTACTATCGATATTGCGACCGAAAGTACACATAACGCGATGGAGATTTCGGTACGCGAACCGATGGAATTTGCTACCATGCGCTAACTTTTTCTACTCTAATTACAATTTTTTAAAACGGTCGTCTTTCTCGTCAAGATAAGGACGACTGTCTTTTTTATAATTTTTTAAGCAATTTTAAATATCTTTTCTCCTACTCGATATCGCCCACAAACCCAAAAACGTTAATAAACCATTGATAAATAATAGCTCTAAGCCGAACTTGTAATTACCAAAGATATTCATAAATAATAGCTGTGACCCGAACTTGAAGCCGTCTATATTGACGCTATTAGTCAGAAAATAGCAAAATACAGGCGCAGCGATGCACACGAACGGCACAAAACGGTCTTGCACGACCCTACGCGTGAGTATGCCGAAGGCAAATAAACCGAGAAGCGGTCCATAAGTATAGCTCGCAATATCCAAAATAAGGGAGATAATCGACTTATCGTTAATCCATTTGAACACCACAATACACACCAAAAACAGCGCGGTGAACGATAAATGTACGCGTTGCCGCAAGGCGCGCTGACTCGCTTCGCTCGCGCCGAGCCGCCTTTCTATATTGAGAATATCGATGCAAAACGAGGACGTGAGCGCGGTTATCGCGCCGTCCGCGCTCGGAAATAGTGCCGAAATCAGTCCTACAATAAAAATAACTGATACCCAATAAGGTAAATGTTGTAGCGCGACGGTCGGAAAGAGGTCGTCGCCCGTTACGCTGAGGTTGAGTTGCGCGGCGTATAGGTAGAGCGTTCCGCCCAAAACCAAAAACGCCAAATTAACCACAACCATTACGGAGCTGAACAGCAGCATATTTTTTTGTGCGCCTGCTAAGGTGCGCACACTGATATTTTTTTGCATCATTTCTTGGTCAAGCCCCGTCATCGTTATCGTCACAAACATTCCACCCAAAATCTGCTTCAAAAAGAATTTTTTGTCGTGAACATCGTAAATAAACATATCGGTATAGCCTTTTTCGTTTAGCTTTGACCATAGGTCAGCAACGCTCAAACCGAGTTCCGCTTTCACATAACCCAAACAGACAAACAAGCCCAACAACATAAACGTTGTTTGCAAGGTATCCGTCCAAACTATCGATTTCACGCCACCCTTAAACGTGTATAATAATATCATACCCAAAATAAAAAAGGTAGTGATGTAAAAACTGATGCCCAGATTATCCAAAATAAATAATTGCAGCACGTTGATAACTAAGTACAAACGCAGGGTCGCGCCCAAAGTACGCGACAATATGAAAAATAACGCACCCGTTTTGTAGGCGTTTACGCCAAAACGATTGTCCAAATAATTGTAAATAGACGTGAGATTGAGGCGATAATACAAAGGCAACAATACATACGCGACTACCAAATAGCCTAAAAAATAGCCCAAAACGACCAAAAAGTAAGTAAAATGCGCTTTTTCTACCGTTCCAGGAACGGAGATAAACGTCACGCCACTCAGCGACGTACCTATCATACCGAACGCGACCAAAAACCAATTGGAGTTGCGTCCGCCGATAAAAAAATCGTGGTTGGTAGAGTCGCGGCTCGTATAGTAGGCAATACCGAGTAGCAGCGCAAAATAAGCAATAATAATGTAGAGTAATAGCATTAATTGTACGGTTTTAATTTTATTCAGCTATTTATTTTAATTTACAACGACTATTTTCTTCGCAGTACTTCCTGCGTCTGTTGTGATTTGTAGTATATACGCGCCGTTTGCCCATTCGCTTGTCGGTATTTGTGCGGTATTATTTTCAATAGAAATATCTTTAATTTTTTGACCTAATAAGTTGAATACTTGTATATTATGTATTAAAATAGTGTTACTATTTATAGCAATTGCACGGCTGTTTTGCTCGTATTTTATAGCATCGTTGAGTACATTATTTGTGCCAACGAGGTTTGCAAACAGCCACGCATAAGCGGCAGGAAACTCGCGTTTCCAAAACCATTCGCTGTGTTGTCCGTCCGCTTTCACAACCGCTCTTACCTCTGTTGAGCTATTAAAACCCAAACTGACTAAGGTATTTACTACGTTCTGCATATCAGACCCCATCGTGCTGCTTTCGTTTGCGCCGCAGACGAAGTAAAATTTCAGCGATGCCTGCTTGCCTTTGCTTTGCGCAAACGGAATGACTTGATTCGAAAACCAAAACGAAGGCGAAAAAATCCCTGCTTTACTAAACACATTTTGGTATTGCATCGCACCATAAAACGAAATCAAACCGCCCATACTGCTCCCCAAAATACCCGTATTATTACGGTCGGCGAGGGTACGATAATTATTATCTATATACGGTTTTAGGTTGTTCACCAACCAATCCATGTATTCGTCGCCTTTGCCGCCGCCGTATTGCGCGTTTATCCACGGCGAATACTCATCGATGCGCGAGCCGCCACCGTTGTCAATACCTACCACAATACTCCGTTGTGTACCCGTCATCGCTTGCATCGCTTCGTCGATACCCCACTCGCCCGAAAACGAAGTCGCATCATCGAACAGATTTTGCCCGTCGTGCATATACAGCACAGGATATTGCGCGGTCGGATTGCTATAATAATCAGGGGGCAGATAAAGCCAAACGCGGCGGGTCGCGTTGCTGAGTTGCGGCATCGGAAACGCATTTGTCATAATACCGCAGTTGCCCGAAAGGGTATGCGTACCACCGCTTCCTAAGTCGTGCCAGTTTTGCACCGTAATATTTAAGGTACTATTATTTTGATAAGTAGCAGTTCGGTTCGCTATATCCGCGCCCGAAGTCGTCGTTTCTACCGTCGCCCATGTGCCGCGAGTGATTTTGAACTGCATTGCTCCGTTTGCGGGCTGCACAATAGTGATGCTATATTGATAATTACCGATGTATTGCAACTGAAAAGCGGCGGAATCGGGTGTCCAGTTGTTCATCGTACCTGCCAAATACAACGGCTCGGAGAGCGGCGTGAAGTTTGGTGCTTGCACCACTATTGTCATACCTGCATACGCTTGTATTTGGTAAGATAATAGTAAGATAAAAAGTATTGTTTTTTTCATTTTTGTAAAGGATAGATTTTATAAAGTACTGTTTTGGTATAACACACAAATATACAAAAAAGCACCTTACAGCGGCTGCTATAAAGTGCTTTTCTAAAATATATTTTTTCTATTGTAATAATAACAATAAAAAGAGCGTATTAACGTTTGATAAATCCTTTATTGACGCGTGGAGTTATAACATCATTATTAGTAGGTTGTTGAATGATAACTGGTGGCTGTGCGAACACTGGTGTTTCGCAGTTACCGCTTGTACCTGCGCTCGCTGCACCTGCAGGTGCACTATCGCTTGCAGCACCACAAGCCGTAGTAGCTATTTCTACGCGACGGTTCATGTACGAAGTACTTGAGCCAGAAGGTAAACCAGAACCGATAGCAGCTGTACCACCTGTTTTCACAGCTATACGATTAGCTGCTACCCCAAATTTGCTTACTAAGTAATCTTTCACTGCATTTGCACGGTTGTAAGAGATACCGTCGTTATATTTAGCATCAGAGCCACGACCATCGTCAGCAAAACCTTTTACTTCGATACAAACTTTCGGGTTTTTAGCCATTACGGTTGCTACATTTTTCAAGTCAGAATAGAACTCTGATTTGATGCAATAGC
>JAYWGJ010000392.1:0-4213 GCA_043778315.1 Saprospiraceae bacterium
TATGTTTTAAATTAGTTGTGATTATCGGGAACGAAAAAAAATAGTTAAAACGTAGCCTGCGAAGGTTTAATCTATTTTTTGAGTGTAGATAAATAATCACGGCTAATTTATTTCAGCTATATTATAATAATAAATATTTGAATTAGTCGAAAGACGGCTATCAATTTATTTTGTATGAAACAAAAAAATTAGCTAACCAATATTTAATTGATTAGCTAATTGCTTATATTACAATGTTTTATCTTCTTTTTTATCATAAAAAAGAATGCGATTTTGACCGTGTATGTGTTGCCATTCCACTTTTACATACGCTTCGTTGAGTGCGTCGACGGTGATGCCGACGTAGTCGGCGCGGACAGGTAAGGCGCGGTTGAAGCGGCGGTCGACAAGCGCGACGAGTTCCACTTGCTCGGGTCGCCCGAACTCCTGCAAAGCGTCTAAGGCGGCACGCACGGTGCGCCCAGAATACAGCACATCGTCCACCAAAACGACTCGTTTTTTATCCACCAAAAAATTAATCTCGGTCGGTGCAGCCACTAGCGGCTGCTCGTACATTCGGTAATCGTCGCGGTGAAATGTGACATCTAATTTACCAAAAGGAATAGTCGGATTGTCTAATATTTTTATAATTTGTTGGTGCAATTGCGCCGCAAAAATAGCACCGCGCCGTTGAATACCAACGACGCAGGTATGCTCGAACGCGCCGTGTCGCTCGATGACTTGATAGGCTAACCGCTCGATAGTGAGCTGAAAAGCCTCGTGTGCTAATAGGGTGCGCATCGCTTAAAAATTGACTAATTCGACCTCAAAAACCAATACGGAATTGGCAGGGATTTTGCCCTGTGCGGTTTTGCCATACGCCAATTTGGAAGGGATAAAAAACTGCGTTTTACTGCCTTTTTTCATTTTCGGTATGCCTTCTTGCCAACCTTTTATCACGTTTGACAACGGAAAAGATATAGCGGGTTTGGTGTTGTCGGTTTGGTCAAAAACGCTGTCGTCGGTGAGATAATCTTTATAATAACATGATACTGTGCTGTTTATGCTCGGATTGCCGCCCGTACCTTCGGTGATAGTGCGATAGGCTAAACCCGACTCGAGCGTGATTACGTCTTTGATTTGCTTTTTAGCAATATAATCAGAAATCGCTTCTACGTCTTTACCAAACTGCTCGCGCTCTATCTGCGAGTCCGATTTACAAGCAGACTGCAGCACCAAAAACGCACCGAGTATTACGGCGAAGCCGACAATGATAATTTTTGTCATAATTTTTATGTAATATATATTAATATTTAAGATATTTAAAGTGTTCTTTTTGAATTATTTGTAGATTATAATAAAAAAAATATAATATTTTTGTGACATAGAATACTTTGTGGTGTACTATTTGATGCAAAGATAGCGTCTTAATAGTATAAGTAAATCATTTTTTTTAACAAATTAACAAAATTTATTCTGAGTATGGGTTTTTTTAGTGAATTTAAAGAATTTGCCTTTAAGGGCAACTTGGTCGATATTGCGGTAGGTGTAGTTATTGGTGCGGCTACGGCAAAACTTATTTCTTCGTTTGTAGATGGTATGGTGATGCCTGTTATCGGCAATGCGGTTTCGGGTGTCGACTTCAAAAACATGAAGTACGTTTTGGCGGCAGCAATACCAGAAACTAAAGACGCAACGGGCGCGGTAATCGCGAAAGCAGCAGAGGAAGTGGCTGTAAAATACGGCGATTTCATCACTACTTGTCTTGATTTTACTATCTTGATGATGGTAATGTTTATATTGATAAAAGCGATGAACCGCATGAAAGCGGACGCTCCTGCGCCACCGCCTGCCGGTCCTACCAAAGAAGAGACTTTATTGGGCGAAATTCGCGACCTTTTAGCGAAAAGATAATTTCAATTATGAGTATTATAATTAAAAAAAGCCGCTCCGAACGATGTTTGGAGCGGCTTTTTTTATCGCCGTTCGGGTTTTCGCCCACAAAAATTCTTCGAGAACCATATTTTACCCTAAAAATTGCTTTAACGCTTGTCCGTTGTGCGAGCGGCGTAAGCGGCGCAAGCCGCGCTCCTTTATTTGTCGTACCCGCTCGCGCGTAAGGTTGTAGTATTCGCTTATTTCCTCGAGCGACATCGGCGTTTTGCCGCCCAAACCGTAGTACGCCTCCAAAACCTGCCGCTCTCTGATGTCCAAAAAGCCTAAGCCTTCTTCTATTTCTTTGGCGAGTGACTCGCGCATGAGCGGCTGCTCGGGCGACTCTTCGCTCGTATTTTCGGCGAGGTCGAGCATACTTGTTTCGCTCTCATCGCCGCCGTTTATGGGCGCGTCCATAGACACATGGCGCGTGTTGCCACGGAGTAATTCAGATATATCGCGCTCGGTTAATCCGAGCAATTCGCCGAGTTCTTCGTTCGACGGCTCACGCTCAAACTCCTGCACGAAAGCGAGATAAGCTTCATTTACGCGGTTGTACGAACTCACCTTATTGACAGGTATGCGCACGATGCGCGAATATTCTACGATCGCCTGCAAAATGGACTGGCGTATCCACCAAACGGCATACGAAATGAATTTAAAACCACGAGTTTCGTCAAAGCGGCGTGCCGCTTTCATCAAACCAACATTGCCCTCGTTGATAAGGTCGGAGAGCGTTAAGCCCTGATTTTGGTACTGTTTGGCAACCGAAACCACAAAACGGAGGTTGGCACTCGTGAGTGCTTCTAAGGCTTGTTCGTCGCCCATGCGTATTTTGCCCGCCAAAATCGCCTCGCGCTCAGGCGTGAGCAAGTCAATTTTATTGATTTCTACGAGATATTTATCTAGCGAAGCACTTTCGCGACTCGTGATGCGATTCGATATTTTTAGTTGTCTCATAGTTTGGTTAGTTTGGGTTTGTAATTATTTACGAAAGTAGGTAATATTAATCACAATAAAAAATTTCTCTATCCGCTACTTGTTTCAATAAATTACCGTTTTTGGCTTCGCTGCTAAGGAATAAATATTCATGCACCACCGAACCGCCCGTGCCGATGATAAGGTCGAGCTTGCCGTCGCGGTCTATATCGCCCTGAAAAATTAGCTGATAGGGCGGATTGAACGGCGTGTCGTCGTTGCCGTCCTCTTTAATATTATCCTCGCTTCGCACAAAATTAAACAAGACTTGCGATTTTTTATTATCTTTTTTATAAAATATCAGTTTTGCGGTACGCAAGCGGCTATCTTTTTTGCTAATCGGCTCGCCTTCGGTGCGTATCGCCCAGTCGGTGTCGCCGAGCGGCAGCGCGTTTGTGCCTGCGTAGCCCCTTATTTCATTATTCCCATCAGATAATAAACTGCTGCTGCCGAGCAAAACGCCCTCATTCCACCGCAGTTTACTTTTTTTTATTGCAATAACAAAAACGGACGTATCTTTATTTTCTACGCTTCTATTCGTAAAAAAGGCTTGTGTTTCGCCCAATTCGCTCATTTCGTTGCCGTAATACAGCTTCGTTATTTTTTTGAGTTCCATGGTAAACGAGTTTTTGGCGTACAAGCCAAAAAAAGAATAATCGTCGGGGTTGGTGTACACGCTGTTATCGCACGACCAACCTTCGTTGAGTAAAACGTAGTCGTTGGTCAAGCGATGCGGCAGCACCGCCGAACTCAAAAATCCGCTAAACATAAACCCCGTTTGCTGCTCGTACTGCACCTTCACCCAGTAGCCGCGTATGCCATCTACTTCAATTATTTTGCGTTTATAGGTCGTTTCCATCTCATAAAGCGTATCATATTTGTCTTTTAGCTTGACTTTCGTCAAAAACGGCACGGCAGCCAACACTTTGGAGTTCGCGTCCGCTTTTTCGCGTAGCCGCAAACCCGAACTCGCTATCACGACGAGCGAATCCATAAATTCAGCGTGTGCCAATATGGGCAAAACGCTCATTATTATAATAAAAAATAGGCTTTTATTCATAATGATTAACGATTAGTGTTCAGTGATTAACGATTTTTTCGTGTATTTATTTAGTTTACAGTAAAGAGTTTACTGTAAACTAAAATTAATTTTCATTAACTAATTTATTAGCTTTGTGCGACGTGTAGCGGGTTATAAAATTTATTTTTAGAATAAAAAACAGCAGCCCACGCGAAAAAAAACTGTTCACTGTTCACTATTCGTTTTTCACTAAAAAACTGTTCACTAAAACATCTACTCCTCCTCAAACTCCTCAAAATC
>JAYWGJ010000393.1:0-13619 GCA_043778315.1 Saprospiraceae bacterium
CTCGACGGGCTGCAAATACCCGAAAAAGGCTTGATACTTTACTCCGATTGGGGCGCGCCGAAAAGCAAACGCGGCGTGATATTGCGCTACGACACCAAAACCGAAATGTCGCGCCCTGTGCCGTTGCACCGCACGTTCGGCGGACCCGCCGATTTTATTTTCGATAACGAAACCGCTTGTTTTTATATTCCGTTGATGACCGAAAATAAGCTCTGGATAGAGCAAGTAGCAGGTATTTTGACCGATGTGGATATTATAAAAGATTGATTATAAAAAATTACAACTAAAAACGCTCGTATTCTACCAAAAATACGAGCGTTTTTAGTTGTAACCAAGCCAATCCGCTACAAAAAAGCGGCATCGAACGAAAGCGGCAAAATCTCCTTTACGGACGCAATTTTCCAAATCACGCCTTTTTCGCCCTGCATAATCACCCGTATCGCTTGCCGATACCGCGACTCCGTTTCGGCTATCACCTGTCGGCACGCGCCGCAAGGCGTGACGGGCATCTGCAATACTTGCTGGTAAGCCTTTGCGGTGATAGCGATAGCTACGGGCGGAACGTTCGGATAGACCGACGAAGCCGCCGCAAGCGCGGTGCGCTCGGCACACATACACATCGAGTAGGCGGCGTTTTCTTGGTTCGTGCCGACCACCGTTTTGCCGTTCGCTAACAACACCGCCGCCCCAACCTTGAAGTTGGAGTACGGCGCGTAAGCATCGTCGAGCGTTTCGTGCGCCAGGCGCAACAACGCCTGGTCGGCAACGGGCAATTCTGCCGCGTCGTTATATTCGTTAATATTAATTTGTAACTGCAATTGGCGAGTTTCTTCTGGTTTGGGTTTGGAGCGGTACGCGAACATAGCCTGGGGTTTTGTTTTTGTTAAAATCTAATATATCATTTCAATTACTTAGTAGATGCAAAAAACAGGCAATACGTTGTTTCTATGATAAAAAAATGACAGTTTTTTTTGTTCGCAACATTGATAAAAACTATCACTTCTCATCAAAGGTAATTAAATTTTTGATTTTTGATTAATAATACTAAAAAAATGCCTATTATTGGGCTTTAATTACTTTTTTTCAAATATCCAATTACTTAAAAAAATAATCCCTTATGCTAATCCCAAGTCTCGTACTCAAACAGTTGTACACGTTTCAGAGCCTAAAAAACACCGATACGGGTGTTCGCTTTTCGCTCAAAAACCGCCTTAGCGATGCCACTTTCACGGAGCTACTCAGCGTCAAACTCGGCGGTAAAGACGTGCCGCTCGCCGCTATTTCGCTACTTATGGAGGACGGAACGGTGCTGCATAGTCGCGCTATTTCGGAGGCGAACGCGGTCGCTTTTGCGCTCAAACAGACCTTAGTGGTGCAGTGCGCTATCGAGCAGTTGCCGTTAGGCAAACACGCCATCGAGGTCACATTTCGCGCCAAGCCGTTTGGTAAACTGACGCTTAAAGTAGATGACTCGATACAAGAAACGCCCGAGGATTTTGTCCGTATTCCGCGCGATAGCAAGGACGATTATAGCCCCGAAGCCATCAAAACGCGCCAAGATTTCTTGAAAGAAAAAACGGGCGTAGCCGTGCAGCACATCGACAAATACTCGTTCGACCCACATACGACGAACGGCAACGTAGAGCATTTTACAGGTGTAGCGCAAATTCCTATCGGTTTGGCTGGACCTATTCTCATCAACGGCGAACACGCAAAAGGCGAGTTTATAGTGCCGTTGGCAACCACCGAGGGTACGCTCGTCGCGTCGTATAATAGAGGTATAAAAGTGCTGAACCTTTGCGGCGGCGTGGTCTGCACGGTGGTAGATGACGTGATGCAACGCGCACCCGTTTTTGTTTTTGACGACGCTCGCGGCGCGCGCGATTTTATAGCATGGGTACAAGAAAATTTTGATAAAATAGCCGAAGAAGCGAACGCAACAACCCGCGTGGGCAAACTAAAATATATCGACCCTTATATCGCAAGCAAATTTGCGTACCTGCGGTTCAACTACACTACGGGCGACGCGGCGGGTCAAAACATGGTCGGACGCGCCACTTTTGCGGCGTGTTCTTGGATATTGGAGGCGTACAAAACCTTCGCTATCCGCCATTTTTACCTGGAGTCGAACCTCGCAACCGATAAAAAAGCATCGCAAGTAAACATCATGCACACACGCGGAAAGCGCGTGACCGCCGAGTGCGTACTCCGTCGCGACGTGCTGCTGCAACACATGCGGGTAGAGCCGAAAGCCTTGTTTTACCACGCTGGCATAGCCAATGTAGGCGCGATACTTTCGGGCGCGAACAATAACGGACTGCATTCCGCCAACGGAATTACCGCTATATTTATGGCTACGGGACAAGACGTTGCGAACGTGTCGGAGTCGTCGGCGGGCATCGTGTACACGCACCTCAACGACGACGGCGACCTCTACATTTCTATCACAATACCGTCGCTCATCATCGCTACTTATGGCGGCGGAACGGGTTTGGCGACGCAGCGCGAATGCTTAGAAATCATGGATTGTTACGGCAACGACCGCGCCAAAAAATTAGCGGAAATCATAGCTGGCGTGGTTTTGGCAGGCGAAATATCCTTAGCCTCGGCTATCTCCTCGTCAGACTGGGTGTCGTCGCACGAGCAGTACGGACGCAACCGATAATCAAATATATTGTTAAAGATGCGTATTTGCTGCCGTCGTTTGCAACGAATGGTGGCGAATACGCATCTTATAGATACATATTTTTTTGTTGTAACAAAGACAAAAGCAATTCATTTTAATACTAATTTTTTGATTATCCAAACCTATCGTTTATTCTTTTTTTGCTTGGCGCAATGCTTAGTAGTAATTTTGCGTGCGCAGCCGTCCGCAAACCTGAAGCCTGTAAGTAGCGCGCCGAACGAAATTTTCCGCGCGGCGCGTGCGCACTACGACGCAGGTAAATACAAGGAAGCGGAGGCGGAATATACGCAAGTGATGCGGCTCGGGCTGCGCAACGGCGACGTATATATAGGTAGGGCGCGGGCGTATTACGCGCTCGGGCTGAAGCCCGAAGCCTTCGCCGACCTCACGCAAGTAGTGGAAAACGAGCCGCAAAACAAAATTGCTTTTTACTTGCGCGGTACGGTTCGGTACGACCTCGGCGACCTCGACGGCGCGGTAGAAGACTACACCAAAACCATCAAGTTAAGTCCAGCGCAAGCCGAAGCCTATAACGATAGAGGCAACGCTTACCTCAGTTTGGGCAAAATTCAGCTTGCGCTAACCGATTTTAATAAGGCAATAGCCTTGGATAAAAATTACGCAAAAGCGTACTGCAATAGAGGTTGCGCCTACTTCGAACTCACCGATTACGCCGCGTCTGTAGCCGACCACACTACCGCTATCGCGCTCAAAGCGGACTACGCGGAGGCGTTTCACAATCGCGGTTTAGCGTTATTACTACAAAAAAATATAGCCGACGCACTCGCCGATGTCAATAAATCGTTGGAGTTGCGACCCGATTTTGCGGAGGCTTACGACTCTCGCGGCTTGATACACCTCACTATGAAACAGCCCGATGAAGCGATTGCGGATTTTACGAAAAGTATCGAGATGAAACACCCAAATCTGTACGTTCCCTATACCAATAGAGGCGTAGCGTTGGAGCTGAAAGGCGAATGTTCGGCGGCTGTCGCCGATTATCTGCACGCCTTAGACCTTTATAAAGCGTATCAGCGTGCCAAAAATTATTTGGCGGCTTTGATGCCAAAATGTAAGGCGTAACGGTGTGCGGGTTTAAACCTGCATTTATCTTATTTTATGCGGGTTTAAACCCGCATTTATCTTATTTTATGCGGGTTTAAACCCGCACACCGTTTTATTTAGAAAAAAACTATACCTAATTGATTGTAAATCAAATACATATAGTTTTCTATAAATAAACAAATACGCCTTTTTGAAGCGCGGGTATATTTTATAAGTTGCCGCGCAAATCTTGCTCGCGCTCTATCGCCTCGAACAAGGCTTTAAAGTTGCCTTTGCCAAACGAGGTTGCGCCTTCGCGCTGAATAATCTCGAAAAACACAGTCGGGCGGTCTTGTAGCGGCTTCGTAAAAATCTGCAATAAGTAGCCGTCTTCGTCTCTATCCACCAAAATATTGAGTGCTTTGAGGGTCGCGAGGTCTTCGTTGATGCGTCCGACGCGCAACGGCACTTCGTCGTAATACGCATCAGGCACAACCAAAAAATCCACGCCGTTTTTGCGCAATTCTGTCACCGTTTTGATGATGCTTTTGGTCGCGATAGCGATGTGTTGCACGCCCGATCCTTTATAAAAGTCGATATATTCCTCTATTTGCGACTTCTTTTTGCCTTCGGCAGGCTCGTTTATCGGAAATTTGACGTAGCCGTTGCCGTTGCTCACCACTTTCGACATCAGCGCGGTGTATTCCGTAGAAATATCCTTGTCGTCAAAAGTTATCAACAAATTAAAGCCCATCACTTGGCGGTAATAATCCACCCATTTGTTCATTTCGCCCCAGCCGACGTTACCTACGCAATGGTCGACAAATTCTAAACCGATATTTTGGACTTCGCGGAACGATTTGCGCGGCACAAAACCAGGCATAAACGCGCCCGAATAGTTGCGGCGTTCTACGAAAGTATGCCAAGTATCGCCGTAGGTTTTGATAGCCGAAAGGACTACTTCGCCGTGTTCGTCGGTGATTACACGAGGTTCCATGGTGCTTTCTGCGCCACGCGAGACCGCTATTTCCCACGACTCGCGGGCATCATCGACCCACAAAGCAAGCACTTTTACGCCATCGCCGTGTAGCTGAACGTGTTGATTAACAGGGTGTTCGGGCTGCAACGCCGCCGTAATCACAAAGCGTATTTTGCCTTGTTGCAACACATAGGAACAGGTGTCGCGCTCACCCGTTTCGGGTCCGCGATACGCTACGCACTCAAACCCGAACGCTTGTTGGTAAAAGTAAGCGGCTTGTTTGGCGTTGCCCACATAAAACTCGATATGGTCGGTGCCGAGCAACGGAAACGCGTCTTTCACTGCCGTTTTCACATTTTCTGCAATTAAAGTATCCATTTTTATTAGTTTTTTATTAGTATAAATATTTTATTGTGACAAACTTACTTTTAAATTAAGTTTATTTTTTTACAAAATAAGCAAAAAATTAGCCTATAAAATGTTTCGTATCGTCATTTCCGCCGTCGGTAGTATAGACGGAGAGGTCGGTGAGGTCGGCGAATACGGCGTACAGTGAACAGTAAAACGCTACCGTTGTGAATAATGTACCGATAAAACACGCTAAAATCGAAATTCCAATAATAAAATTCCAAACGATGACAAACAGTATAAGGTAACCAAAGTTAGCCGCTATTAGTCTGCCGCTCGCTTGCAGCCCATCCCAAAAGCTCATTCCATAAAATACAACAAAATATTTGCCAAAAGCAGAAAATGCAGCTATAAGCATTATCGCAATACTGCAAATCGCTACAATAGCAATATTTGCAGCCGTAAATGCCTCTTTCATGGTATCTATGAATATTTGCGACTCCGCTTCGTCTATTTTACCCTGCGGAGCATTCTGTATCATGTCCCAAATACCCATTTTTATCAATAATATGTATAACATTGGTGCTAAAAACACAAAAATCATACATAAAATGACTAATTGTTGCAATGCAAGTTCTTTAAAATGGTCAAAACCCTTAAAAAAATCGTTGAAAGTATAAGAAATATTGTGTTTGATGCGATGCGCGACAATTGCAAACCCAATAATTAAAGCAGGCGAGACGATTGAACCCATCAGTCCGCCTACAAAAGGTACAAATTGTATCGCAATGGAAATAAAGCCCATCAAAAAAAAGTAACCAATAAAGCCACCCCAGTTTTGCTTGGCGATATTGTAGCCTTCGCTAACATAGTCGGAGATACGGAAAGGGCGGTTCGCGTCGAGCGCGGCTTGTACATGGTAAGGAACGTTAGCCATAAATAAGGATTTTTTTGATTAAGAATATGGTTTATGAAATATATATTTATTTACAATTTTTGTTTAATATCTTCTATTTGACTAAGGGTCAAACCTGTTATTTTTGCTATTAACTCGCTATAAAGTCCTTCTTTGATGGCATTCTGTACAGTTTCGGTTGCACCTTCTTGGCGACCTTCTTCTCGCCCTTGCTGCATACCTTGCTGCATACCTTGCTGCATACCTTCTGCTGATGCTGCTTTAAGTTCCTGCGCTATATCAAATTTCATTTGCGCCTCGTAACTTGCATCGCTGCTCAGAAGTTTGATATACTGGTTATAGTCGCGCAGCTCTTCGCCTTCTAAGCCCGAAACGCGCAACCGCTCTTTTGCTTTTTGTAAGCCTTTGGCAGGGAAACTACCTTGTACCGCTCCGTTTTTGAAAAAATAAATCCACTCATCTAAACCGTCGCGGATTGTATCATTGAAATCCTCTGCGCGAATGAGATAGTACTGCGCAAAAATATCTTCTACGCGCTTGATTTTGGGATTAGCAAAAAAATCTAGTTGCGCCTGCGACAAGCCTAGAATATCGGTTGAGTCGTGAAAACCACGAAACGTGGTTTCACCATGATATATATAATCTCTGCCGATGCCCAAAGAAAAATAGACCACGCTGATAGAAATTACGCGCTTAATTTCTTTATAGGCAAACCCTTGTTTAATATTTTCAACTAATGTAACTGATGTGCCGTAAAAAATACGCTGCAAGTAGTCTAGCTCTTTTGTATTTTGAATTTCGATAATAATGCGCTCGTCATCTACCGTTTTCGCCAAAATATCGACGCGGTTAAACTTATCATCTTTATCTTTTTTATTGCTTTCGCTTTCCATGATTTCCTCGATAGTCAAATCCTCTTTAAGCAGCTCGCTTAAAAAACCTTCCAAAATCTCGAAATCCGCTTTACTGCGTAACATTTTTTTGATAAACCAATCAAATCGGATTAGTATTCGTGGTTCAGGTACTATTGCCATAATATACTTGTTTTAATTTTCCAACGTAAAGATGCAACTTTTTTTATTAAAGCAACTTATTTTTTACAATAAATTTATACAACTACACGTTATAAATATTGTAAAATCAAATATAAAAACAAGTATTTTTGATTGTAACAAAAAAATAACACACCTCAATTTCAATTTCTAATTTTTGGCTTACTTATTGATTAATATATTAAAAATATTACTTTTTCAAATTCAACAGTCACCCATATTCACAGCTTACCATTATGAATTTACCTATCATTTCCTCGTATTTTGGTTTTACGAGTGTCGCATTTGCGCTGTTGTTTAGCGGCTCTATTTTTAACGGTTCTGTTTTTGGCACTCGCGCCGTTGCGGAAAGCCAAAAAAAGAAAAAAGATGCTGATTTTGAGGCGTTTATAAAAATGTTTCCGAAGCGCGATTTGCCCTACAAACTCGGCGCGGCAGAGATGAACGCATGGATTGAGCAGCGCAAAGCGCGAGAAGCTGCGCCAAGTACGAGCGCGCCGTTTGCGAAAGCTGCCGCTAGCGAAGCGATGACAAATACTAGCATCGGCACGCAGTTCGAGGCGTTTATACCCGCGCTACGCTACGGACAGTTTAGCCGCGTCGGACCAGATGTGTTTCGCCCAACCGCCTTGCTTTCGCAAACGAACCAGTCTATATTAATGGTGTATTCCCGCTCACGCGGCTACGCGAACGGCTATAAAACGTACTTTTTGGCGACGTATTCGCCGAAAGGCAAACGAATAGACGAAACCGAAATAGCGCGCTCACGCGGCTACGACGGGTTTTTGGGCTGCGAAATAAAGAAAACGGCTAAGGGCGAACTGCTCGTTGCGGTGCAAGAAAACGTCAATAAATGGAAAAACGATACCGATAAATACGGCAAAGACAACTATATTGTAGCAACAACGGTTAAAACAACGTCGTTTAAAACCGTCGCTCCGAACGGTAAAATCAAGGCTATGGCGCAGCCGTAATTTTATTTTTACTACAATAAAATAAAAAAAGGCACTTCACGGTAATCGGTGAAGTGCCTTTTTTCTAATATTCAATCAGCCGTTTTAACCCTTATCTGCGGGCGGCGGCGTGTTATTATTTTCGCGTGGCGGACGGTTTTCATCTCGTGGCGGACGGTTGCTATTGTCACGCGGCGGACGGTTTTCATCTCTTGGCGGTCTGTTTTCATCTCTCGGCGGACGGTTGCTATCATCTCTTGGCGGACGATTTTCGTCACGCGGCGGACGCGGGCGGTCTCTGCGCTGCTGATTATTGTTCGGATTGCCGCCGTTCGGTTTGTTTTCGGCAGTCGGTTTTTCTGCGTTCGCGCCGTCGCCTGTCGGTTTCGGTTTGTCTGCATCGTTCGCGTTCGGATTTGGATTTGGGCGCGGCGGACGATTATTATCGCGGCGCGGACGGTCATCGCGACGCGGCGCGTTTGGTCGCGCCTCCTTATTTGCGGTCGGCGTAGTGCCGTCGGCGTTCGGCGTTTCCTTATTTGCGGTCGGCGCGGCGCGGCGTACCGTGCTGTCGTTCGCTGGTTTTTTCTTTTTGCGTTTGCGTTTTTTATCGGCAGGCAACTCGAGTACATTGTCCACGTCGTTGCTAAAATCGGTATCGCCGTCGGCAGTTGTCGTGCCGCTTCCGCCGCGTCGCGACGACGGTTTTTCGAACCGCTCGAACGGTACTGCCGCTACTTCTTCTACCAAATCGGGCAGCACTTCGCCCGCTTTCAAGCGGATTTGCAATTCGCGTACTTGTTTGGTAGTCAAGGTTCTATGTAGCGCGGGAGCTTTCACTTGGCGGCTCATATAAAACATCAGACCTTTAAAAATATCGGTTTTGATTAAATCAAAACGCCCTTTTCCCGTCTGTATGTGGTCGGCGTGTTTCGGAAACGCCTCGAACGCCTCCATATAAGCATCGAGTTCGTAGTTGAGGCAACACTTCAAGCGTCCGCATTGTCCGCTCAGTTTGACCTGATTGATAGCCAAATTTTGGTAACGCGCCGCCGTTGTGTTCACCGATTTGAAATCGGTGAGCCAAGTAGAGCAGCACAACTCGCGCCCGCAAGAGCCGAGTCCGCCGATGCGCGCCGCTTCTTGTCGCGCACCGATTTGGCGCATTTCTATCTTCACTTTAAACACTTTTGCGTATTCGCGTATCAATTCGCGGAAGTCGACGCGTCCTTCGGCAGTATAAAAAAACGTGCATTTGCGCCCGTCGCCTTGAAACTCCACGTCGCCCATTTTCATATCCAACTTCATTACTTTGGCGATAGTACGCGCCTGTATCAAAGATTCGAGTTCTTTTTTGCGTATTTCGGTCAGTTTTTCTAGGTCGCGTTCGTTCGCTTTACGCACAATATTTGGGAAAACGGCAGTGTCGCGGACATTCCGTTTTTTCATCTGCATTTTCACCAATTCGCCACTCAAACTGATATTTCCGACATCGTAACCGCCTTCCACTTCCACTATAACTGCCTCACCTATAACGGCTTGCACACTTTTATTGCGATGATAAAAACCCTTTCGCGCACCGTTTTTGAACGACACTTCTACTAAGTCAAAGGTACTGTATTCGGGTAAATCGAGGTCGGAGAGCCAGTCGTAAGTGTTCATTCGGTTGCAGCCGCCAGTCGCGCAGCCGCCTTTGCTGCCACAACCGCCCGTACTACACCCGCCACTCATTTCGCTGCCCTTTTGGTTGCCCACCGAGCATCCTGCACAAGCCATATTATTTTTTATTTATAGTATGAAAATTGTTGAAATAGCCTATTTTTTTAGCTTTTTAGCTGTAAAATCGCTATTTTCTGTTAAATATTGTAATTATATTGTAATGAAATTCTAATTTTTTATTGTAAAATAATAAAGATTTTTTTCTTTGGTTGGCAATAAAAAACCCCGCTCACTTCACCGCTTTGCTTCTTCCCCTCTCTGCTTCTTTGCGTTTAAAAATTACTATGCTCAAAAACCTTTGTTTCTTTGGAATTAAAAATTTTGCATTGTGTTTATTATCATCTAAAAAGACGGCTTTTAAATAAGGAATACTTAGCCATCACTTTTTCCGAAATGCCACACATAAATGCTTGTGTAATAATAACGTCCGATTCGTATTGAGCGAATGTTGCGCATATAAAATCGCTTTTTCACCTGCATTTGAAGTTTTGCGCGCCAGCCGTTTATAGGTTCGGAACGACCGAAAATGAAGTGCCGCGCCCAAAAATATATACCAAAAAAACGAACTCCAACTAAACTGATTTTTGTATAATTCGCAACTATTCAAGCCCGCCAAACCTACCAAAGTGCGCAGCCGTTGCGCATTGCAGAGATACACGCGCCCGTTATAAATATGCGTGTCGTCGTAGCCAATCACGCTCGCCTCGTTCGACAAGAACATATCGCTCCGCTCCGCTTCCACCCAAAGATTTGCCATTCGTCCGCTCAGGCTGCTGTTATTTGGTTTGGTGATGATTAAAATGCCGTCGGGTTTGAGCAATCTGGCGAGTTCTTGTAGCAATGCGGTTTGGTTCGGAATATGCTCAATCGTCTCCATCAACAGAACATAATCGGCTGTATTAGAAGCAATTGAGAGTTTTTCGTTCAAGTCAATAGCTGTGCAAGTCAAGTCTTTACTTCGGAATACGTCGGGAAATTTATCAAAAGCCGAGACGGTCGCGCCTGCTTCGCGCCACAAATTAGCCACATATCCTGAACCCGCCGACACATCAAAAACCACCTTCCCGCTCACGTCCGTATCGGCAAGAAAGCGGTGCATAAAAGTTAAAGCATTGCTTTTAGAATGCGGAACTTGTTTGATTTGCGCTTGTATTTCAGACATTATATACGCTTAAAAAAATATTAATTTGCTCACAGATAGCACCGATAAACACAGAAAATCTGTTAGCAAAAAAACTCTATTATTCAATAAATTGAAATTTTATATATGTTTGGTAAAAGTATATTTTTTTCGCTTAAATTGCTCCGTGCAACAATCGATTCAACCGAATACACGCGCTCATTAGCAATATTTTCATGTTCGCTTTGCGGTCAATACCGAATTGCATTTCGTCAATCAAACTCGCAATCGGCATCAATTTGTCGTAACTAATTACCGCTTTCATTTTCTCTGCCGCTTGTTGTTCGTCTTCGCGGAGGCGTTGCGAGGGCGCGTCGGTCATCAATTGTACGCTAAACTCGCGCAAGAAAAACAGTACATATTGCAAAAAATGTTTGAATGGCTCGCGCCCAATTTTCGCCTGCTCCTCCGACCACCTTAGCATCTCGTCCGCCTTGCCCAAATACGCCAACCGAAACCATTTCAAAAAGTCATTAATCAAATTTTCGTTGCTTGTTTTCATCAAATTCATCGCTTCGTGGTAGTTGCCTGCTGCCAAAAAACCGACCGTTTTTGCTTGGTTTTCGGGTAAATAATACTTGGTTTGCAAGGCGTGTATTACATCTGCGTCCGCTATCGGATTTATTTTTACTAACTGACAACGCGAGCGTATCGTATTGAGTATCAACATTTCTTGTGTTGCCACCAATATAAAAAGCGTGTTTTCGGGCGGCTCTTCTATCAGTTTCAGTAAGCGGTTGCCCTCTTTGCCCAGGTACTCGGGCATCCATAATATCAATATTTTATATTCGTTTTCGAACGATTTTAAATTCAGTTTTTTGACAATATCCAAACACTCCGCCGCCGTGATATTGCCTTGTTTATTTTCGCCGCCGCCTATTTTTTGCACCCAATCGTAATCCGTCATATACGGATTTTGCGCTATCGCTTCGCGGAACTGCGGCAAAAACTCGGTACTCAATGCCTTCGCGCCCACCGTCGGATACGAAAAATGAAGGTCGGGGTGTATCAGTTTGCTTGCTTTTTTGCAATGTTTACACGCGCCACACGCCTCCTCCGCCTGCGGATTGCTGCAAAGTACATATTGCGCGTAAGCCAAAGCCAACGGCAGATTACCACTCCCTTCCGTCCCCAAAAACAACTGCGCGTGCGCCACTCGACCCTCGCTTGCGGTGTGCCGAAGGTGCGTTTTTACGCCGTTTTGTCCTACTATATCTTTAAATAACACTTCGGTTTGGTGATATTAATATGTTTTATTCGGCTAATTATAACAAAAAAAATGCGGTACTACCCACATTTTACATGGGTAATACCGCAAAGATATGTTTTTTTTTTGAATTATTTTTACAAAAGCCTATTCTTTTTGGATAGACCAAAAACCGCATCGCGGTGACATATTGGTAGAAAAATAGGGTTAATACGTTTTAAAGCTGCGTAGCTGCGACATATAATTTTCTATTCCGTAGTTTTTATTATATATAAATACCTCGTTGCGCTGCCTAACAATATGTCGCCGCTATGCGGCTAATCGGTGCGGTCTATACATTTTTCTACCGATATGTCGCCGCTATGCGGCTAACCGCCAAACTCATTTTCTGAATTATTATCACAAAAATAAACTACGCAAACGCAACATTCACAATATCGATTTGCTCTTGGTCGTGAACTTTTTTGAAGCCTGAGGCAGGCGAAGCCGAGCTATCGCGTGCGATGACGCGCACTTGTGGCAGGTGCGTAGCGCGCAAATGCCGCACCGATCCCATATTTTCATGCTCCTCTTGCACCCACACCAATTCCGCTTTCGGGTATTTGGCGATGACCGCGTTCATCTGCGTTTCGGGGAACGGGTAAATTTGTTCTAAACGAACAATCGCTATATTTTTGCTGTCCAATTCCGTTTGTTTGGCTAATAAATCGTAGTAAATTTTGCCCGAGCAAAGCAAGACGCGGGTCACTTTTTTGGCGACTGCTGCCGTATCAAATTTGTTGTCGTCAATCAATTCTTGAAAACCGCCGTTCGCAAAATCGCTTATCGCGGACACGCAGAGCGGGTGTCGCAACAAACTTTTTGGAGTCATCACGACCAACGGTTTGCGGAACGGTCGGTGGAGTTGTCGGCGCAATAAATGGAAAAAATTGGCAGGCGAAGTGACGTTCGCCACCGTCATATTGTACTCGGCGCATTGCTGCAAAAAGCGTTCTACGCGCCCCGACGAGTGTTCGGGACCTTGTCCCTCCATGCCATTTGGCAACAGCAAAACCAAGCCCGATTTTCTATTCCATTTTGTTTCGCCTGCTGTAATAAACTGATCTACAATGGTTTGCGCACCGTTGAAGAAGTCGCCAAACTGCGCTTCCCATATCACTAACGAGTTGGGCGAAGCCAACGAATAACCGTACTCAAAACCCATTACCGCGTACTCCGACAGCAATGAATTGTAGATACGAAACGTTCCCTGCCCTTTGGGTGTGATGGTATTGAGGCGGTTGTATTGCTTGCCTGTGTCGGTATCAAAAAACACGGCGTGTCGGTGCGAAAACGTCCCGCGTTTCACGTCCTGCCCGCTCATGCGCACGTCTTTGCCCTCGAGCAAAAGCGAAGCGTAAGCCAAAAGCTCCGACGTTCCCCAGTCCAATTTATCGTCGTCAATCGTTTTTTGCAGGTTTTTTAATAAGCGATTGACCTTGCTTATCGGGTGAAAATCGGCAGGAACGGTCAATAAATGTTGCAATATCATTTTT
>JAYWGJ010000394.1:0-13561 GCA_043778315.1 Saprospiraceae bacterium
TTGCCCCGACGTGCCGTCGGAGGTACTCAATCCAACTTGGACAAACGCGGCAGCTTACGCCGAACGCGCCAACGATTTAGCCGAAAAATTTAACGCTAACTTTGAAAAATATAGCGCACAAGCAGACGCGGAGACGCTCGCGGCAGCACCGAGCGCGGTAGCGGAGAGTGTGAAGGCGTAGTTTTTTTATTGTATAAAAAAACAAAAAAAGCAGTTCAAAAAAACGTAATTTTTTAAAATAATAGGGTTGCAAAACCGAATTTATACCATAAAAAGCTCCAAAACGTCAAAAAACAGGCGTTTTTGGAGCTTTTTTATAAGTGGAAAAGGAACACGGCATAAAATTTCGTAGGATTTTTTCAAAAAAAAGTAATTGCATAACATTTTTAAACCCTGTACTTTTGTAATATGAATGTAAACAAAGGCTTTGCGCCAATAAAAACCGCAGCCCCAAAGGTACTCGTCACCGACGATGTTCACCCCGTTTTGCTACAAAAACTCGCCGCCGAAGGCTATGATTGCGTTTACCAACCAAACACGACTGATGCGCAAGTGCGCGCCGAAATAGCAGATTATACAGGGCTGATTATCAATAGTAAAATAAATGTGGACAAGGCGATGCTCGATACGGCGGTAAATTTGGAGTTTGTGGGTCGGCTCGGTTCGGGTATGGAAATAGTGGATATTGCTTACGCGAACGAAAAAAACGTGCGGGTGTATAGTTCGCCCGAAGGTAACAGCAACGCGGTAGCCGAACACGCCGTAGGATTGCTTTTTGCGGTAGCTAATAATATGGTGCGTGCCGACCGCGAAGTACGCGCAATGAACTGGCAGCGCGAAAGAAATAGAGGCTTCGAGATAGCCGACAAAACAATAGCCGTGATAGGTTACGGACACACGGGCAGCGCGTTAGTGCGCAAATTAAGTGGTTTGGGTGCGGCGGTTTTGGTGTATGATAAATATTTGCCGAAAGGCTACTTAAATACTATCGCCTACGCTACCGAAGCGGACATGAAAGCCGTTTTTGCGCAAGCAGATATTGTGAGTATTCACCTGCCGCTCAACGCCGAAACGAAGCATTTGGTAAACGACAACTGGATAAATAGTTTTGCTAAAAACATTGTGCTAATCAATACTTCGCGTGGAAAAATAGCAGATACGGCTTCTATAATAAAAAATTTACAGCACAAAAAATTACGCGCCGCAGGCTTAGATGTTTTTGAAAACGAAAAGCCAAACACATTCACGGAAAGCGAAATTATATTGTATAATCAATTATATGAATTTGATAATGTGATACTTACACCGCACATCGCAGGCTGGACGGAGGAATCAAAACTCCGCTTAGCCACCATTTTAGCCGACAAAATTATAGGTAAAAACAAGGGTTTGGCAATTTTTTAGTTAAATATTAATGATATATGTATTTTTTTTTTGTTATGTGTTAAATATTCCTTAACATTGTGGCGGCAATTATACATAAGTTTTAGATTTGTTAAAAACGGGTTTGACCGCGCTAAAAAAAAACCGTCGTATAACTGTCCTTATTTTTAATCATTTATTGTATTACCAATCTTTTTGTTTCATTAATTTTTTACCACATTACTTTAAAATCCATTTTATAACGAATTATTAAAATTATTATTTATGACACGTTTTCTACTCATGTGTATTTTTGTGTTGAGCGGCACTATTGCCTTCGCCCAAACGCAGATTACAGGAAAAGTAATAGACAGTAAAGGCGAGCCGCAAATTGGTGCGTCGCTTGCGCTCAAACAAAAGGGCGTACTCAAAGGAGGCGCAACTACCGAGCCTGACGGTTTATATGTTATTACGGGTATTGACCCGGGTACTTACGAACTCGAGGTAACAATGGTGGGTGCAAGTCCTAACCTCATCACGGGGGTTCGGGTAGATGCGAATCGTACCAACCGCGTTGATGTTACGATGGAAAGTAATATCTCGGAACTTGGTGCGGTTATCATAACAGGCTACAAAGTTCCTTTGATTAACCTCGACAACACCACTTCTTCTAAAACTATCACGGCGGCAGAAATACAAAATATACCGACCAAAAGTATATCTGGTATCGTAGCAACTACCGCAGGGGTGTCGCAAGCAGATGAGCGTTCTACGCAAGGCATCACGTTTCGCGGCTCGCGTAGCGATGCCAACGAGATTTGGATTGACGGACAGCGTACTCGTGGCGGCGCGTTGCCGCCAGTGCAAGACATCGAGCAACTCGAGGTACTTACAGGTGGTTTGCCCGCAGCAGTAGGTGACATCACGGGTGGTGGTATTTCTATCACGACCAAAGGTGGCGCAAAAAAATTCACGGGTGGTGTAGAGGTAGAGTCGTCGCAGTTTCTCGACGCGTTTGGCTACAACCTTATCGCTGCCAACTTGGCAGGTCCGTTGGTAAAGAAAAAAAATAGCGACCAAGCAGCAGTGAGTTTCCGTATATCAGGACAATACCGCACGCGCAAAGACGCGGACCCTTCGGCGGGCGGCTACTACAAAGTAAAAGATGATGTATTGGCAGACCTACAGGCTAATCCGATGGTTAAAGTAGGAACGGGCTATATCGCACGGTCGCAACTCCTCAGAGAGAGCGATGTAGAACGTATATCGGCGCGCCAAAACTCTCGCGATAATCGTATTGATTTGAACGGAAAATTAGATTTTCGCATCGCGAAAGGCGTTGATTTCACAGTGGGCGGTGCTTATAGTGTGTCCGACGACCGCTTGACGACGAATAGTCGTACTTTATTGGCGGCAGACCGCAACGGTTTGCACAATAACAGCTATGCTCGCGGTTGGGCGCGTTTGCGTCACCGTATCGGTGGTGATAATATAGTCGCCGAAGGCGCAAAAAAATCAAATTCGTTTATCGAAAACGTGGTGTATTCCATACAAGGCGGCTACTCTCGCGATGCCGACAGCTATCAAGATGCGGTACACAAAGAGAGAATTTGGGACTATGGCTATATTGGCAAATTTAATCAATCTTATGTACCTACCTTCGGGCGAACAGGTGAGCATGCGGGCTGGTCGGAGCGTTTTGTAAACTACGAACGGTCAGAGCTAAATGCTGTATTGGCTAATTACAATAATTTGCAGCCTACTACTAATGAGCAAGCGGGTGGAACTTTCGCAGTTAGCGATTATCGTAATATCAATGGCTTCACGCGCGAAGCAGACCGCTTAGTGTATGGCAATCATATTAATGTGGGTCATGTATATAATTTGTACCAAAAACAAGAAAACAACACGATAGAGGCTAAGGTAGATGCGAGTTTTGACATTTTGCCAGGTCGCAGCCTGAAAAACCGTCACTCGGTACAGTTGGGTTTTGTGTATGAGCAACGTGACGACCGTTCGTATAGCATACAGCCGCGTGCGTTGTGGCAAGCTGCACGTCAGATAGAGCAGAGCGTATTCAACGGGCTTGATAAACAATTAGGCATAGGTTACGCGGCGAATGGCACACCGCTTTTTGCGCCTAATTATTCGGTAGATGACCAGGCGCAGTTTGATAAAGAGTTGCGTAAATCGCTAAATAAAGACAATTTTGACTATATCAATACCGACGGTTTAACCCCCGCTAATATGCGTTTGGGTATGTTTTCGGCAGACGAGCTAACCCGCGACCGTAGTAGTGGCGGTACATCTTTGGATTATTATGGCTATGATTATTTAGGCAATCGCCTAAGCGACCGCGTGTCATTCAACGATTACTACAAGCAAAAAGATGCTAACGGACGGTACACCCGCCCAGTAGGTTCGTTCCAGCCTATTTACACTTCGGGCTATATCCAAGACAAATTTCAGTTAAATGACATTATCTTCCGTGTTGGTTTGCGCGTAGATAGATTCGACGCGAACACCAAAGTATTGCGCGACCCATTCAATTTTTATAAAGCCTACACCGCAGCAGAGTACGCTACGGTGGGTGCCAAAAGTCCAAAACCTGCCAATATTGGCGACAATTGGATAGTGTATAATACGAATGGTGACGGTAGTGGCAAGGCAGATGATATAACCGCTTACCGCGATGGTGAGAAATGGTACAAACGCGACGGGACGCTCGTAAACGACCCTGCGGTGATTTTCGGTTCGGTACAAGCTAAACCAGCATTGGTAGAGTCGGGTGCAGATTACGCTATCAAGGGTACTAAATTTGACCCAGAAAATACGTTTAAGGATTATTTGCCGCAAATTAACCTGATGCCACGCTTGGCATTCTCGTTTCCTATCTCCAAAAAAGCGGGTTTCTTTGCGCACTATGATGTACTCACGCAGCGTCCAGGCTTTGGCTCTACTAATGCGACGGCACAAGATTATTTCTACTTTGCAGAGCAGGTAAACTTAGGTGGCGATTTCAAAAATGCCAATCTACGTCCCGAAAAAACGGTAGATTACGAGGTCGGTTTCCAACAAGAGGTTACCAAAACTTCGGCATTGAAAGTACAAGCCTACTACAAAGAGATGCGTGATATGATTCAGTTGCGTACTTTTTTCAATGCGTTCCCGTTGCCATACACGTCGTTTGATAATATCGATTTTGGTACCACCAAAGGTTTGACCTTTACGTTCGACCAGCGCCGCGTAGAAAACCTACAATTTAACGTGGCTTATACCTTGCAGTTTGCAGACGGTACAGGTTCGGGTACTACTACGGCTCGTGGCTTGTCGTCGCGCGGTAACTTACGCAGCATATTTCCATTGAGCTTCGACGAGCGTCATCGCTTGGTGTTTACGGTAGATTATCGATATGGTGAAGGCAAAAAATATACCGGTCCGAAAATTGGCAAATTTAACCTGTTCGAGAATACGGGTGCCAATCTGTTGCTCTCCGTCGCTTCGGGTCGTCCGTACACCGCCAAAGCAATACCGTTACCATTCGACGGAGCTACCACCGTTGGTAGTATCAACGGCGCGCGCTTGCCGTTCAATAACAGTATTAACTTGCGTATCGACCGCGATATAAAAATTAATAAATCGGAAAGTAACCCTTTGTATGTAAACGTTTATTTCCGCATACAAAACGTATTGAACAATCAGAATTTCTTGAATGTTTATGAATATACTGGCTCGCCTTTCGATGACGGTTATTTAGCTACCTCGGCAGGTCAAAATGCAATCAATACCGCTGCAGACCCTGCTGCCTATGAGATGTTGTACCGTTTCAGAATGCTAAACCCTGATTTTATTAGTTTACCGCGCCGTATGTTTGTGGGAGCTATGTTCACGTTCTAAAATTTCACTCTAATTCTATATTAAGTAATAAAAATATAAGTAATAAAAATATGAAAAAAATATCTTTTAATACGCTCGGTACAGTCCTTTTTGCGGTGATACTTGTTTTGGCTGCCTGCCAAAAAGAACCGTCGCTCAATCCTGTGCTTGACTCGCCCGCCTCTTCGCTCACCAACATACTCAAATGTACAGGGGCAGTAAAAGGAGGTACATTCACGGCGGTCGTATTCATGAATACGGGTCAAGCTATTGCGGATAGCATATCCTTGCGGCTTCCTTATGCCTATGAAGGCAAAAAAATACTAACGGCTGATTTGGCTCAGATATTTGTACAAGCAACTCCCTCGCGGGAAGCTACCGCTACGCCGAATAATACGGGCTTTGACCTTACCACGCGCAAGACGATAACCGTAAAAGCGCCAGCAGGTAACACCCGCAATTTTGTTATTATGCCTGCTATCGTCACCAACGATGTAGCCTTCGAAATAGAGTCGGCTAAGTTTGACGGTGCAGTAGGGGTAGATTCCGTCAATGCGGGCGACTACATATTGATAAGAGGTTCAGGGTTTATTTATGATCCCGCTCCCGAAAACTACGTTGATTTCGTTGATTTAGGGGCTTCGCCACCTAGCGCAGTAGGTTCTACCGAGGTTACTACTATAAGCAGTGTAGCCGGCGCGCCCGCAGACTTGCTCAGAGTAAAAGTACCCGCAGGCCTTACCCCCGGCAAAACCTATACGCCATACGTTCGCGTCGGTGTTCAGACAACTAAACAAGTCGATAATTCGTTCAGAAAAAGACGATAGGCAAGGAATGATAGTTCAATTAATTTTTTAAAAGTGCTGTAAGGAAAGAAGAAAAAATAAGTAATGCCAAAATATTGTAAAGGATTTTGTAGCAAAACAAGGCAGATTTGACGCTCAATGCAGCGCATTGTAAGGAATAATCTAACGCAGTTTTGATATGAACAAAAATAAAGATGGAAAACTATCTTTATTTGACGTGAACGGGCGAAGCCCAGACGAGCAATATTGGTACTGGTTATTTTAGAAGCTTTACTAATTAACAATTATTTTTTTCTGCAGATTTTTCAATTTTTTTGTAAAAGCATTTCAATAAAATAAAAATATCAATAATTACATTTTTTCAAACATTTATATAAGATGAAAAGATTAAATATCAAAAGTTCGGTATTGGCTATACTGCTGCTTTGCGGGGCGTTACCCGTTAGCGCGTATATCAATGGACCCTCGGGCAGACCCGTGTCGCCCGGCAACAACCCTTCTACCCTTCGAGCTGTTTGCAATGCAGCAAGCTCGCAAGTAGATCTTTCGGTAAATAACGTGCGTGCGCGCTTGCTCAATGGTGGTGATATGTGGTGGAACTTAAAAGACGGTTCGTACCTAATCCCTAAGCCTGCGCCTGGCGCGCTCTATCGCCCGTCTTCTATGTTTGCAGGCGCAGTATGGATAGGCGGCTACGATAGCGGTAATCAGTTGAAGATAGCGGCGCAAACCTATCGTCAGGGCGGTAACGACTACTGGCCCGGACCCTTAGACCCTCAAACGGGCAGCGTCACCCAAGTCACTTGTGATAACTGGGATAAGCATTTTCAGGTATCAGGTGCTAATATCGACTTGATGAAGTCGAAAGCCTATCAAGGCGATGTATTTATCAATAATTTTGATAGAGCTATCATCTCTGATGACATCAAAAAATGGCCTGGACGCGGTAATCCGTTTTTCAACACGTTTTATACGTTCAACCTGCCCAATCAAGACCTTGCGCCATTTTTTGACCGCACAGGTGACGGGGTGTATGACCCTAATGATGGCGATTTTCCTATCATCGAAATCAGCAATTGCGGCGCAGGTACGGCTTCTAAGGCGCAGTATGGCGACGACATGGTTTGGTGGATATACAACGACCAAGGAAACGGTGCGCAGCACGGCGAGACCAAAGGTAGAACTATTCGTATGGAAGTACAGGCGCAAGCGTTTGCCTTCAAGGCGGATAATCAAATCAACGATATGTCCTTTTACCGCTTCAAATTATTGAATCGTGCCAAAGACCAGTTGGATAGAACGTATATCAGTATGTGGTCAGACCCCGACTTGGGTTGCTACAACGATGACTATATCGGCTGTCAAAATGATGTGGTAGGTATCAAAAACGGTAAGCCTGTATATCGTAATTTAGGTTATGTTTACAACGGCAAAACACCAGATGATTTGGTATGTACGAGTCCAGGTGGCTCGGTAGATGGTTACGGCAATAATATTCCTATTTTGGGTTCGGATTATTTCCGCGGTCCGAAAGACGAAAACGGTAACGAAATAGATATGTCTTCGTTTACTTATTATATGAATAATACACCACCTGCGCCACCGCCTCCGCAGTCTAACCCACAACTTGATATAGAGTATTATGGTTATATGACGGGTTTTTGGCGAGACGGTACACCGTTTAGAGATAACTGTGCCTTGGGTTATTATGACCCGAGTGGTACTGCACCGCCGACCAAATTTGTATATCCTGACGCACCAAGTGTACCAAATGGTTGCTCGATGGCGGCGCAGAATGCAACCTACCGCGACTTGCGCTTTTTGCAAAGCTCGGGTCCATTCAAGCTCTTGCCAGGTGCATCTAACGAGGTGATTATCGGCTTGCCGTGGGTGGCAGACCAAGTATATCCGCGCCCCGTATTGAACGACCTTATCGCAGCAGATGATATTGCACAAGCCTTATTTGACAACTGCTTTGATTTGCTCGACGGACCCGACGCGCCATCTTTGGACGTTATAGAGATGAATAAATCTTTGGTTATCAATATTTTACCTATCGGTAATAACTTGAAAGTAGCTAACGGTAAGGAAATAGGCGAGGCTTACAACGAAGTAGATCCATCTATTTCCCCGGCATTGACTACCAATACCGCTTACAAATTTGAAGGCTATCGCCTTTATCAGGTATTGAGTGAAGATGTGACAGTGCAAGATTTGGATAACACCGACAAAGCCAAACAAATCTTACAGGTAGATTTAAAAAATAATATACAAACCATGTATAACTGGGAGCAAAACCCAGACTTGCCAAGTACACTTATCGCAAGAAAAAAGGTAACGGGTGCGAACAAAGGCATACAGCATACCGTAGAGTTTACCAAAGACCAGTTCTCGGCAGGCTCGGGTACTACGGGCGAGTTGATTAATCATAAAAAATACTATTTCCTCGCTGTCGCTTACGCGCAAAACAACTGGAAAAAGTTTAATGATACTACTCGTACAGGACAAGCAACTACCTATTTGATAGGTCGTAGATCGCAACCCGTGTCGGTAGGCATTCCCCGCCGCACCTTAGCGGAAACGGGTGGTTCTGTCCTTAACTCCAAATATGGTGATATTCCACAAATTACTCGTTTAGACGGTAAAGGAAATGGCGGTTTGTTTGTTGATTTGGAGGATTATAAATTGGACTCTTTCAACATCACGCAAGCAAATAATGCCAAAGGTGCATTGACCTACAAAAAAGGCTTCGGTCCCGTAGAAATAAAGGTAATAGACCCGCGCTCTGTGCCTAAGGGTAACTTTATCTTATCGGTAGGACGCGACTCTACGGGCAGTGTCAATACCGTTCCAGTAGCCTGGACACCACAGACAGCCTTAGCAGCCGATACCGCTATCTATGAGCGTATTCCGCCTTTTGTCAATTCTAACTCTTACTGGGAGTTAAAAAATGCAGACCGACCAACCGTCCGTTGGGTTTCTAATAAACTCATAAAAGACAATACTGACCAGGTCATTCCTGACCTCGGTATCTCGGTACGGGTCACACAGGTAGATGACGCGGGTGCTAATTTGGAAGACCCTACCAACGGCTTTATTAGTTCGACCGTGGACGCAAAAGACCCTGAAAAGGCTTGGTTTAGTGCCGTTTTAGATGAAGACAGTCGGTTTCCTTTTGCAGCTGATGCGCTGAACTTTATACGCAATGGTACCGAAACGGAGGACGATTATATTAAGGATAAGGCGAAAGCCTTTAACAAACCAGCAGGTGGATTTGTACCATTTACGCTTTGCAACTGTCGCGAAAGAGAATCGGGCGGAGCGGGCGCGAATTACCAACCTTACATTACGCCAAGCTGGTTGTCGGGCAATCAAAGTAGCCATTGTGTACCTAATGGACCTTATCCATACGTAGGTAGTCCGTTGCAAATAATGGGCAGAAACAAATTAGAGTATTTGAATAATGTGGATATTGTATTTACACCCGATACCACGATGTGGAGTCGCTGTATAGTGGTAGAAACGACCAATAAACCTTGGGCTGACCAAGCAGGTTTGGTAGTGCAAGGCGGCAAAACCCACATGGACATCAGAGAACATGCCTCTGTAAATAAACGTGGCGAAGACGAGACGGGAAGAGGCATGGGCTGGTTTCCTGGCTATGCAGTTGATGTAGAGACAGGACAACGACTTAACGTCTTTTTTGGCGAAGCATCGGGCTACGACGGCTCTACTTTTCCTGACGGAACAGCAGGCTCGGCAAGTACGGGCGGTGACATGATATTCAATCCTACCACTTCTGTACTGGTAGGTGATTTACCACCTTCTTCACCTGGGCAGTTCGCGCTCGGTGCTATGCACATGGTTTATGTGACGCGCGCGCCTTACGACGGCTGTGCGAAATACAAAAAAGTAGCATTGGGACAGACAGGAACGGCTAATACCATCATTAGTGCCAATCGCCGTAAAGTGCTTTCGGAGGTGACATGGGCTTCTATTGTATTGCCTACGCGCGATATTTGGGTGCCGAAGGCGGGTTCTACTACTAATTTTGAGCTCAAAATACCAACAGAGACCAAAATCAAAATGCGCGTCAATAATAAATATGAGGTGCTTAAAGGTACGGCTGTCAATAATGGCTTCCCGCAATACCAGTTTAGTTTAGACAACCTTTCGGCAGGCAGAGTCACGGAGGATACAAGAGTAGATGCGTTGAGCGAAATTAACGTAGTACCTAATCCGTACTACGCGCACTCGGATTACGAAATATCGGACAACGATTTTGTGGTGAAAATCACCAATCTACCGTTAGAGTGTACCATTACTATTTACTCCTTGGACGGCAAACTGATACGCACCTACCCACGCAAGGAAATACCAACCGCGCGTACACAAGCAGCCGCTTCGGTAGATTGGGATATGAAAAATGCAAAAGGTATTCCTGTATCTTCGGGTGTCTATCTCATACACGTCAATGCACCTGGTGTAGGCGAGCGGGTGATAAAATGGTTCGGGGTAACTCGTGCTATTGATGCGCAGCGTTTGTAAATAGCTAGCTTAAATTAGGTTTTATTACAAAAATAAATAAATTGATTAGAAAAGCGGCTGTTTTAAGCCGTTACAAGTAGAAAATAGCCGCTTTTCTAACAATATTTTTTTACTAAAAAATGCTTTAAAAACCATGAAAAAATATAAACATTTATTGATTGCAATTGCATTGCCTTTGGTATCGGTAGCTAGCGTTTTCGCAGGTAATCCCGACCGTCAGGGCGAAGCAGGTGCTTACGAACTCACCATTAATCACTGGGCGCGCGGCGCGTCGTATGTGAACTGCTCGCGCACCCTCGGCGTAGAAGCTACCTACCTCAACCCTGCGGGTGTCGGTCGGTTGCAAACTACCGAGTTGGTTTTGGCAAGCACGGCTTATCTGCGTGGTACAGGCGTTACTTATAGCGCGGCTGGTTTCGGTATAAAACTCAACGAAAATAGCGCGGTTGCGGTAAGCGTAGCGGCTATGGATTTTGGTAGTATTCCAAAAACTACGGCGGCACAACCCGAAGGCATCGGTGCTGATTTTCGCCCATTATTTACTAATATTGGCGTGACTTACGCCTATACATTCGAGAAACGCCTTTCGGTAGGTGCTACCGCGCGCTTCATCAGCGAGTCTATCTCTGACGTATCCGCTTCGGCTATCGCCTTAGACGCAGGGGTGATGTACACCACAGGTCCAAAAGACAATATTCACTTTGGCGTATCCTTGAAAAATGTGGGTACAACGATGAAATACAGTGGCGACGGTTTGTCGTATGTAGGGCGCGACGCGACTAATAAGTTTCCGCTTACCGTTGATTTTCGTAGTCGTGCGGTCGAGTTGCCCTCTTCTTTGAATATCGGCGCAGCCTATGACATCAATTTTGCACAGGTAAATCGTATCACTTTGGGCGGGAACTTCACCGCTAACTCGTTCTCGAGAGACGAACTAACAGGTACTTTCGAGTATGCTTTTCGCAATATGTTTATGGCGCGTGCAGGCTACAGTTTCACGGCTGATGCCTATGCGGTAGGCGAAACGCTACCTGCACATACAGGTTTAGTTGGTGGTATTTCTTTTTTAGTGCCAACCAAAAAAGAAAGTAATAGCGGGTTTGGTATCGATTATAGCTTCCGCGCTACCAATCGGTTCAACGGTTCGCATACCATTGGCTTACGCCTCAATTTTTAAGTTGCGAAGCAAAAATCATTTAAATAAGAAATGAAGCAAAAATAAGGTACTAAATATTATGACGCAGGACTGCGAGTCAAAATAAGACAGATTTGAGGCTGAACAAGCAAAAGCGATACTAAATCGCTTGTGCGAAGTGAACGCACGAAGTGCTGCTGTGCATCGTAACGAAACACGAGCGAAGCGAACTGGCGAAGCAAATCTAACGCAGTTTTGGCTCGAAAGATAAGTCAGCATACAGTAACTTATTTTGGACGCTTTCCTAAAAATAAACTGCCTTTTTTTATTAAATTTGTATAAAACAAAAAAAAGCCGTATGTTTGCATTCTAAAATAAGAAAGAACGTTTCTCCATTGGGCGAAGCGTTCTTTCTTTTTCTTTTATTGATTTTTAACTTAAAACTATTTTTTTAATTTTTATTACGATACTACGAGTATGATTATTACCTATTTAACACAAGACGGCTACGATAAACTAAGAGCGGAGCTACAAGAACTCCGCACCAAAGGACGCGCCGACGCATCGGCTGCGATAGCGGAAGCGCGCGACAAAGGCGACCTGTCCGAAAATGCAGAATATGACGCTGCCAAAGAAGCGCAAGGCTTATTAGAACTCCATATAAGCGAGGTAGAGGCTACACTCGCTAATGCAAGAGTACTCGATATCAACGATATTGATACGAGTAAAGTAGGCGTATTCACTACGGTGCGTATTTTTAATACCAAAATGAAAAAGGAATTTACCTATAAATTGGTGTCAGAGCAAGAAGCGGATTTCAAAACTGCCAAAATATCAGTCACTTCACCAATCGGCAAAGCATTGCTTGGTAAAGTAGTAGGCGAACTTGCGGTTGCGCAAACGCCCGCAGGTCCGATGGAGCTGAAAGTATTAGAAATCAGTGTCGTTTTGGACGCTGTGTAGTTTATTTTTATCGCTATCGCGCAACAAAAAAGCGGAAGGTATAACACGTCGTTATACCTTCCGCTTTTTGTTTTATCTAATTCCTTACAAAATAATATTTTGTTTCATAAACACCTCGAAATCCGTTTTGCGCTCTCGCGCAACGAGTGCTTGCACGTCGTTCGTCATCAGCAATCCGCCATCGATATTCACTTTTTTGATGTGGTTCACGTTCACTAAAAACGAACGATGTGTGCGGTAAAAGCCCAAATCGGGGCTTAAATGCGTTTCGTAATCCTTAATATTCTTACTTATAAGGTGCTTGTCTCCATTATTCATATAAAATAGTACATAAGAACCTTCGGCTTTCAAACAAATCACATCTTTTACGGCTATAAAAATATTGCTGTCGAGGAGTGGTAGCGCGATGCGTTTCACCTCGCGTTCCGACATATTTGTTTTGAGCGTTTCTACGCGCTGCTGAATAAAACTCCCGTTTCGGTATCGGCGCACCTTATCGATAGCGGCTATGACGTGGTCTATTTGTATCGGTTTGAGCAAGTAATCTACGGCTGCCACTTGGAACGCTTTAATCGCGTATTCGCTGTAAGCGGTCGCAAAAATAATATCAAAATCAATCGTATCAAAAAATTCTAAGAGTTGAAAGCCGTTGTAACCCGGCATATCAATATCCAAAAATATCAAATCGGGCTTGTAGCGTTGTATCGCTTTTACGCCTTCGGCGACGTTTTCTACTTCGGCGAGTATCGTGATGTCATCGCAATACTCGTCGAGTATCATGCGCATAATACGCCGTGCCTTCGCCTCGTCGTCGATGATAACGACTTTCAGATGCGTTGAAATATCCATGATTGTAAGCTGCGGAAATTTT
>JAYWGJ010000395.1:0-13552 GCA_043778315.1 Saprospiraceae bacterium
AAAACGTACAGCATCGCGCAAGCCGTACCTGCGGGCGCGGCTCGTGGCATGGATTTATTGTACAAAAACGTACAAGGTTTGGGTATGATTTTTAGTGGAAAAGTGAAGGCTTCGGAGAGCGTAGGCGGTTTTGGTACGATGGCGAAAGCGTTCGGCGGCTCGTGGGATTGGGGACGGTTTTGGGGCATGACGGCGACGATTTCGCTCATCTTGGCATTTATGAATCTGCTACCGATACCGATGCTCGACGGCGGTTATGTGCTATTTTTGCTCTATGAAATCATTTTTAGACGCAAACCAAACGAAAAATTCATGGAATATGCCCAAAATATAGGCTTTATTCTCATTTTGTCGTTATTGGTATTCTCGAACGGAATGGATATTTATAAAGGTATTTTGTCGTTTTTGGGTAAATAAACGGCGTGCCGATTTTAACCCGCACCAATCTCACTGTGCGGGTTGAAACCCGCACGCCGTTACGCTTTTACGCCGAAACCTTACATAATCTTAATCAAAAAACAAAATTCCCTTGTGTTGCCAACAACAAAAAACACCGATTTGCTTGTCGCGAACGGCGTAAAAGTACCTACTTTTATGTCGCGGCTGTACGCGCTATTGAGTAAAAAAGCGGTGTATCACGGTTTAAGTTGGTTGATGTACATTAGTTTTTTTGTGGCTTGGCAATTGAATGCCCATGCTTTTTGGTTTGTTTTGACCAATGAAATACTCAAATTCGTATTTGTCGGCGCAGCCGTTTATTTCAATCTTTTCTATTTATTACCAAATTATTTATCAAATAAAAAATATTTTCAGTATTTTATATCGTTAATATTTACTGGTGTGCTAATTACGCCTTTGGAAGTGTTCGCGCTGTTTTGGAAAATAGGCAGTTCACCCGACTTGCAATATCAATTGGTATCGAATCAGGGAACGATTTATATTTTTAATATTTTTATTTTATTGGGCAGTACACTGCTAAAAATCATCTCCGATTGGCTTCGACATCAGCGTGTACGCAACGAACTGCAGAGAGAAAAGCTAGAAGCCGAGCTTAACTTCTTGAAAGCACAGATAAATCCGCATTTTTTATTCAATACGCTGAATAGTTTGTATGCTTTAACGCTAAAAAAGTCAGATGCAGCACCCGAAATAGTGCTGAAACTCTCCGAAATGATGCGTTATATGCTATATGAGACGAATGAGGTGCTGGTTCCGTTGCAAAATGAGTGGCAATACCTCAAAAACTATATAGATTTGGAGCAATTACGCTTAGGACACCGCTCCGAAGTGCATTTTTTGCTAAACGGTGACATACAATACCAGCGTATCGCTCCTTTTTTGCTCGCGACATTCGTCGAAAACGCATTCAAGCATGGTGTAGGGCAGCGATTGGCGGATAGTCGCATTGATATAGAGCTAACAATCAATGCTACACAGCTTCATTTTTCGTGTACGAATAATAAACCCGAAATTGCACCGCAAATTGTGCCGAAAGGCATAGCAAATGGCATCGGTTTGGTAAATGTACGCCGTAGATTGGATTTATTATACCCAAATAAATATGAGTTAATCATCAACAGCGAAGCCAAAATGTACAGTGTTTTTCTGGATTTGCAGTTGTAAATTGGTGTAAATACCTATTATTAACCAGAGCTTGCAAATAGGAGGTAAATTAAAATAGAAAAAGTAAATTATAAATTAGCTCACTTAGTCGCACAGCTACCAAGTAGTTAAACCTGAATAGCCGCAGGGTGTAATCTACGCAGAATATGTATTATTTTTTGAAACCCTGATAAGGGTTCAACTTGCAAGAATGACCTATAAAATTGGCAGTTATCGCGTTCAGCCCCTATCAAGGTTGCCTTTCAACTTTGCCTCTATATAGGTTCTACACACGTTCATTTCGTTAAGGCAGTGCCTTATCTCACTCATACCTAGGGTTCTTCACGTTAAACCCTTTCAGGGTTGCGAGGTATACGTTGCACATCATATCCTAAAAAATAATCAATTTTTGTGTGCCGAATACTTGCGCGCCGTGTAGCGTAACGTGGTACGCGCCTGCGGGCAAGTCGGCAGTGTTTACGGTGAAGTGATTGGTGCCTTGATGCACGGTTTGCGGCGTGCTGCGTACTAAGCGACCCGTCCAATCGTATATCTCCACGTTCAGTTGTGCGTAATAAGTAGCATTATAATATAAGGTAGTGCTGCCTTTGGCAGGGTTCGGCTGCAAGGTGAATGTTGCGACAGCTACATTATAATTTTGTGTAGCTACGGTTTTTTGTGCAATATTAATATTGTCTAAATAAGTGTTGTTTTCGTAATTACTAATGTTTCGAAATTTAACCATCACGTTATCATTAGCGGCAAACGCAGCCAAATTGATAGTATCATTGCGCCATTGCGCAGCCGTCGGCGTAAAGGCAGTGGTCAGAAAGGAAGCCGTGGCTAATAAATCCTTTTGTTTGCGGTACACTTCGGTAAACGTAATACCACAATCGATAGAAACTAAAATCACCAAGGTATCATACGAACACGGATTGGCAGTAGTACAGGTAGCGGGGTTGGTATAGTAAGCGTTTGCGACATCAAAAGTAAGCATCGGAGAGCCACCGTATTGCGTCAAGTCAGCAAAAGGTAAGGTCAAGTCGTCTTTTAAACCCGCAGCACCTGTATAGTCATAATTAGCCATTTTGGCAGAACCTACCGCGCCTTTACCTACCGTACCACGCACCCAAGTAATACCATTATCGGGGTTGTTGACGGTGTAGCCGGCTGGCGGAAAAGCCGTAGCCAAAAAGTTTTGTGGTGCAACCACGCCGCCTTGCGCGCCCGCGATATTGACGGTCTGCGATTGCGCATTGGCGGTAGCTGTATTAGAGTCGGCGATACCGTTGATAGTCACAATACTGACCACAACGGTATGCGCGCCCGCGCTCAAGTTACCCGAAACAGGCAGCGTGAGTACGGTGGCGGCTAAGGAGGCTAACTGACCGCTAAACGTGTAGCTGATAGGCGCGCCGCCGTCGACAGTATAATTAAGTACAGCAGCAGTGATGGTTGTAGTCCCAAAATTTTTGAACGTAATGGCGGGCTGTACGGTCAATCCGCAAAGCGTAGTATTGAGCGTGGTAATATTTATAACCGACGCATCGGTCGCGACAAGCGTAACGGGAATTGCGCCGTTCGAGGTCTGTATAGCAACGCGCTCATTGCTCAACGTAGCGTTCATCACAGCTGCTTGCCCTTTGGTAAACATATTCATACAGCCGTCATTGCTGTAATCCATGTAATTCATAAACATATCGCCGTTCGGCGCGTTGCTGCAAGAAACGTACGGGAAAGCAAGGCAACCGTCGGTGGCTGTTTCCTGCGTTGGCGTGTCGGCAATATTATCGTTGCCGCAAGTAGCGTCGCCCCAAATGTGGGTTAAACCCAACCAATGCCCTATTTCGTGAGTAGCGGTGCGCCCAAGCTCGAACGGCGTTTGTGCAGTGCCATTGCGCCCGAAGTAGTCCACGTGAGCTACCACACCGTCCTCGCTTGCGTTGCCTGCACCTGGAAACTGCGCGTACCCAAGTAAGAGCTGACCCAAGTCGCAACACCAAAGATTGAAGTATTTCTGGGTGTCCCACGCATCGCTGCCGCCTGTATTATTGTGTTTAGCATTTTCACTCACATCACTAAACACTTGCGTAGTAGTCGCTTTGCGGATAATGCCGTTGGTGGAATTACCTTGCGGGTCACGGAGCGCCAAAACGAACTGCACATCAATTTTGCCCGCCACAGGACGAAACGCATTAGGCGTATTGACGCTGTCCGCGTTCATTCTGCGGTAATCTTCGTTAAGTACAGCGATTTGAGACTGTATTTGCGCATCACTAAGGTTCTCGGCAGCGTTTTTATAGAGTACATGAACGACCACGGGGATAACGATGGTAGCCCTATTTTGTATAGGATTAGCTACCGCAAACGCACGATTGTCCGCTTGCTTTTGCAAAAACTTCTGATATGCCTTAGGATTAGCTTGCGCCCAACGGTCGAGGTGCTGCATAGTGCCACAGTTGCGATGTTGCTGTGCGTTAGCTAAATAAATAGTACCAAATAAAATAGCGATGAGTGTAATAATATTTTTCATGGAACGATTGAGATAAGTATGGATTATTATAATTATAAAAATGTATGTATTATGACACAAAGTTAAGTCATTTTTTTTGTTTAACAAAATAATATTTTGTAGTATAAAAATGGAAAAAATACCAATGGCTGTTTTATTAGCAATAAAATACTGGTTGTGGTTTACCTACCAATCACAATTAAATGCTACTTTTGCGGTATGAAAATATATGGTACGATTGTTTTACGTCAAGAAATGCGCGCTATTTTGCGGCTTGGCGTTCCGTTGATGATTGCAGAGTTGAGCGGTGTTTTTATGTCGTTGATAGGAACAGCTATGGTCGGCGGCGTAAGCACTACTGCCGTGGCGGCGGCTGGTATAGCGCGTCCTGTTTATCTTTTTTTCGCGCTGTTTGGCATCGGTTCTGCGGTGATGACCGCGCCACTCGTGGCGATTGCTAACGAGCAAACTGATAAAACCGCCGTGAAGAATATCCTTTATTTTGGCGGCGCGGTAGGTGCATTATTGTCGTTGGTATTGTGCGGAATGACGTGTGCTATTGCTCTAAACTTCAATTATTTGCAACAACCGCCCGACGTGACCGCCGCCGCCGTGCCGTATCTTTGGGCAGTAATCCCGAGCGTCTTCCCACTACTCTTGTCTATTCATTTACTGCACTTTGCCGACGGATTAGGGCATACGCGAGTCGGTATGGTGTTCGCGATGAGTAGTTTGGTACTCAATTTTGTGCTGTGTTGGGTATTTATTTTTGGTCATTTAGGCGTGAAGCCACTCGGACTACTCGGCGCGGGTATCGCTACTACCATCAGCGAGTACACCCTGTTCAGCAGCTTACTATACTATATATATACGAGTGAAAAATTTGCGGTGGTGCACCGCGCCAATATCGTTTGGGCAAACTGGCGCACCGAGATGAGTAGTTTTGCACAATCTGCGTTTCCCGTCGGGCTTCAAATTTGGGTAGAATACTTGGCGTATGCTGTCGCCGCAATGATTGTGGGGCAACTTGGGACGTATCCGCTTGCCGCGCACAACATTGCAATAAGTTTAGCCACCAGTTCGTTTATGTTAATGTTAGCGATAGGCTCGGCAGGGTCTATTCGGGTTGGGCAAGCGGTCGGCAAAAAAGACAACGAGCAGGCGCGGTTGTCTGGTGTATCCGCGCTAATTTTAGGACTACTTTTTATTAGTATTTTTGTGGCGTTATTTTTATGTTTGCCTTCCACGTTAGCACATATTTTTACACGAGACGAACAAGTCGTACAGTTGGTTATTCCACTTCTTATTACTGCTGGTTTTTTTCAGCTCTGCGACGCTGTACAATGCGTCAGTATAGCTTTATTGCGTGGCTTAGGCGACAGTCAGCTACCGTCAATGCTTTCTCTTGCCGCGTATTGGCTCGTCGGAATGCCCATTGGTTACTGGCTTACCTTCGGGTTTGGCTGGGGTATACAAGGTGTGTGGGTTGGTTTTCTCATTTCGCTTTCGCTACAAGCCGTATGGTTCACCTGGCGGTTCTTTTACTTGACGCGCAGGGTTTAAATGATTTTTTTTCGCTTCGCGATGAGTACCCTTTGCTCCGCGATAACTACCAACAGCACGCCTAGGGTGTACATTGCAATATCTTCCCAACTAAACGAGTTGCCTATTACTATCATCGCTACGCGAGATTTTTGCAACCCTATTATATTAACAATATGTAGGTATTGCAAAGTTTCTATCGTATATGCGAAACACAATACGACTACTATCGCTACCCATACAGGGGCATTTATTACGCTTTTTAGGGCGCAATATAATAGTATTACTACCAACAAATCTCCGATATAAGGTCGCACGATACGGTCGCGGAAAAATAATGCTATACTGACCTCTATTACAAACAATAGTAGGGTCAGTATAGCATATTTTTCATTAAAATTAAAAACCAAAGGCAAGTTCAAAGACTTATTTCATTCTTTTATAATGATTGGTGTTGCCTCTTCCGCCCGCCATAGATGTTTCTAAGACCGTAGCATCTACTTTTACAACGTTAAAACACTCAATATCCACCTCGCCAGCACTGGTGTAGCAGCCCATAGCACCCTTCGCGCCTGCACAAGCTACATTAGAACAATCGGGAAAGTACGCAAACTTACGAGCAGGCGTTTTTTTGCCGTCGTAAGTGTCGGTAATAGTTGCCTCAGCTATTTCGACAACCGATTTGGCATCTTCTACCGACTGCCACTTACCAATTAACATTTTGGCAGCGTCGGTAGCAGTAGCGGGCGCTTCACTGACTTTTGCAGTGGTTTCAGCAGCGTTTTCCACAGGTGCTTTTGTTTCGCTATTGCAAGCGATGAAACCGCAAACGGTAACAATTAAGATTAAATACTTCATAATAAAGTTGTTATTAAAATGATTAAAATAAGAAATGACACTGTTATAATACGATTACGGTATAAAGGTAATTATAATATTCTAATTACAATTAATCTTTTTATCATTCTATAATAAAAAGATTACTTTACAGCTAATAAAAGGTATTTTGCGTTTTACAAAAGGCTTTTTTTATAAAAAAATAGAGTCATTGTAATTTATAACGCAGTCAGTGAAAGTTATAACAGGGTCGGTGAAGGTTGTAACAGGGTCGGTGAAGGTTGTAACAGGGTCGGTAAAGATTGTAACAGGGTCGGTGGAGGTTGTAACAGGGTCGGTGAAGGTTGTAACAGGGTCGGTGAAGGTTGTAACAGGGTCGGTGGAGGTTGTAACGGGGTCGGTGGAAATCTTAAAACATTGTATTTGTAATAAAATAAGTCATTTTTTTGATTTTTTGACTGAATTACCACAGGTTTTAAGCTATTAAAAAGTGAATTGTCCATGAATTGCCACGGGTTGAAACCCGTGGAAGCATATCGAAGCATAGGTTTTCATTCCCTAAAATACTACTTTCATCGCCAATATCAGCACCTTTATCCAAAATTTAGATAAATTTATCGTATTATGATACTATATAATAAGTAAAGGCGTACCTTTGCGTCGTAATTTTTATATAGCATAAAAACTACGTTTTTTCAATCCATCTTTTTGTTAATCTAATTAAAATTATTATTCATGACAATCAATGCAAAATGGCGCGCAGGCGCGTTATTGATAGCCGCAGTCGGCTTATCAAATGGCGTTTTCGCACAAGAAAAAGCACCCGAAAACTGGTTCAATCTTGATTACGGCACATCAAAAGTGTACGGTATGGGAACAGAAAAGGCGTATAGTGAGTTGCTAAAAGGCAAAACAGCGACCAAGGTTATCGTTGCCGTTTTGGACTCGGGTGTAGAAATAGACCACGAAGACCTAAAAGGAAAAATTTGGGTGAACACTAAAGAAATAGCGGGCAACGGCAAAGACGACGACGGCAACGGCTATACAGATGACGTGAACGGCTGGAACTTTTTGGGTGGCAAAAAAGGCAACGTACTGCACGAAACCTTAGAAATGACACGCCTCTACAAAGAATTGATGGGCAAATACAAGGACATCAAGGAAAAAGACGTAAAAGATAAAAAAGAGTACGCGCTCTGGCAAAAGGTGTCGAAGGCGTATGATGCCGATTTGACCGAAAAAACAACACAACTCGAGTTTATCAAAGCCGCCGTTGCCGACGATAAAAAAGTGTTTGACTTGGCACACAAAAAATTCGGCGCAGCCGTACTGACCAAAGAATTGGTCAGTACTATCGACGACAAAGACGAGGAATTGGGTGGTAAAACCAAAAAGAAACTCGTTAAAATACTAACTGCTGGTACAGAAAACGACCGCGTCGAGTTATTGAAAAAATACATGGAAAGTGCGCAAGACGGCATCAAATATTCGTTAGGTTTGGACAATAATATCCGCCAAGAAATGGTGGGCGACGACACTAACAACTCGGCTGACCGCAACTACGGCAACAACGAGGTGGAAGGACCCGACGCATCGCACGGCACGCACGTTTCGGGCATCATTGCAGGCAACCGTACCAATAATTTGGGTATAAAAGGCGTTTGCGAAAACTGTGTAATCATGTCGGTACGTTGCGTACCTGACGGCGACGAACGCGACAAAGACGTGGCAAATGCAATCCGCTACGCGGTAGATAATGGCGCGCAAGTTATCAATATGAGTTTTGGTAAAGCGTTTCCGAAAGACAAAAAAGCGGTGGACGATGCGGTAGCTTATGCGCAGAAAAAAGGCGTACTTTTGGTACACGCGGCAGGCAACGAAAACACAAATAAGGATATGGAAATGAACTATCCGAACCCATACAAAGCCGACAAAATAAAAACAAGTGCGCGCTACAAAAACTGGTTGGATATAGGCGCGATGACGTGGCACTCTGACGAGCAACTCGCGGCGTACTTCTCTAACTACGGCAAAACGACCGTAGATGTTTTCGCACCAGGTTTTGATATTTATTCTACTGTTCCTGACGGTAAATATGCGTCGTTCAACGGCACGTCTATGGCTGCGCCGTGTACGGCAGGCGCGGCGGCAATGCTCCTCTCCTACTTCCCCGAACTCACGGCAGAGCAACTCGCCGACATCATCAAAAAATCCGCTAAAAAAGTGGATTTAGAGGTGGCGGTGCCAGGCGAAGAAGGCAAAAAGGTGAAATTCAGCGAACTCAGCATCACAGGCGGCACAGTAGATGTGTACGAAGCGGTGAAATTGGCAGAAAAAACCAAAGGCAAACGCAAAATTGCTAAAAAAGCTTAACTGGCTGTATAACAATTGATTATAATAAAAAGTCCCAAAACTGCAAGGCGTAGTTTTGGGGCTTTTTGTTGTTGTAACGACAGAAAATTGTTTACTATTCGCTAACAAGTTGCTCAGTATTTTACTGATATAATTCGTCCATTTTTTCGCGCAAATGCTCCAAAACAGCAAAAAGGTCGAAAACTTGATTAGTTGTAATGGCGTAAGGATCACTTATGGCATAGCTATTATTATCCAAGACAACTACAAACCAGTTGCGCCCATTGACGTAAATACCATAAATCGGCGAGTCATTTTGATTGAGTTTTTGCGCCGCTACCATTGCAATAAGCAACTGCCCAAGCGGGTCGTTATCCCGATTCTTTTCGGGTTTATATTCGTGTAGAAAAAAATAGGGTTGTTTCGGATTCTGCCGACCACGCGCCAGCATCCACTCCACTTTCCCCGAAGTCGTTTTTGTGCCATTATCGTAGGTGACGGACATCGGACGTTGCGTAAAAACATTATATTTGGCATTAAAAAAATCAATTAAGCCAAGATAAATACTGATAAATAAAAATTTATACTCATCCTCGTTCCAGCCATCAATCAAATTTAATGCCCTGCACCGATATTTTTCTATCAAATCGCGTTGCGGGTGATCTTCTGCTAAACGCAATGTTTTTGTAATTTCCAAAAATGGCAAAGTATCTATTTTTTGAATACCAAAGGCTTCTTCTACAGCTTCTGCCTCCCAATCTTTAAATGATTTATTGATAGCTTTTTTCATAATGATAATTTTTATTATTTGATTGTCAATACGCAAAATTAGTACTTTTTTGTGGTTTTTTAATTTTTTTATTACAATTTTCATTCTTTTTACTATTTTTACAGCACAATAAAGTACGCTACTTTTTTTTACTCCCGAACGACACTAATCACTAAAATCGTTAATCACTAATCACTAATCACTAAAAAATATGCAATTACACACCATAAACACAGGTTTTTTTAAGCTCGACGGCGGCGCAATGTTCGGCGTAGTGACGCAACAAATGTGGAAAAAACTCAATCCGCCAGACGAAAATAATATGTGTACTTGGGCAATGCGCTGCCTATTAGTGCAAACCGACGACGGACGTAATATACTGATAGACACGGGTTTAGGCGATAAGCAAGACGCGAAATTCCGCTCGCATTTTGAGCCACACGGCGCAGCTACGCTGCTGCATTCATTAGCCGAAAAAGGACTGCAACCCGACGACATCACCGACGTTTTTCTTACCCATTTCCACTTCGACCATGTAGGCGGCGCGGTAACTCGTAGCGCGAACGGAGAGCTGCTGCCAACCTTCGCAAAAGCGAAATATTGGACTAATAAACCGCATTACGATTGGGCGTTACAGCCCAATCCGCGCGAAAAGGCTTCGTTCCTAAAAGAAAATTTTGTACCGTTATTAGACCATAATGTATTAAATTTTATTGATATACAAGCAGATGTACAAATATATGACGGTTTTAGCGCGCATTTTGCGTTCGGGCATACCGAAGCCCTGATGACTCCACATATACAAATCGGCAACCGAACGCTCGTCTATTGCGCCGATTTGCTGCCGTCGGTAGGACATATCGGGCTGCCGTATGTGATGGCTTACGACATTCGCCCGCTCGAAACGATGCGCGAAAAAGAAACGCTCCTGCGCAACGCAGCCGAGCAAAATTGGTTGCTGTACTTAGAACATGACCCTATCAACGAGTGCTGTACCGTCCGTTTCAACGAAAAAGGGCAAGTTGTGCTAGATAAAACGATGGTATTAGCGGATTTTATGGTATAAAGTATGGTATAAAGTATGGTATAAAGTATTACCTTTGCCAAAAATAAAATTCAATGAAACTGTACGACCAAAACCCAACCATCGACTTTTTGGCGCAAGCCGAAAAGCCGCTTGACGATAAGCAAAACGAGGATACGCACGCACACGACGAAACGCGGCAGGGCGAAGTTTTTTTTGTGGGTACACCCAAAGCAGAAAAATATTTTTATATAGAAAGTTACGGCTGCGCGATGAACTTCGCCGACAGCGAAATAGTGGCGAGCATACTCCTCGAAATCGGTTACGCGCCAACGCGCATCATGGAAGAAGCGGATTTGTTTTTAATTAATACTTGCTCGATACGCGAAAAAGCAGAGGCGACGGTGCGCAAACGCTTAGAGCTTTTTGCCAAATACAAACGGCAACGCAAAGGGTTGATGGTCGGCGTACTCGGCTGCATGGCGGAACGCCTCAAACAAAAACTCGTCGAGGAGGACAAACTCGTCGATATCGTCGTAGGACCTGATGCTTATCGCGACCTACCTAATCTCCTCAACCGCGCCGACGAAGGCAACCGCAGCGTCAATGTGCTGCTCTCCCGCGAAGAAACCTACTCGGATATTGCGCCCGTGCGCTTAGTGACGAACGGCGTTTCGGCGTTCGTGAGCATCATGCGCGGCTGCGATAATATGTGTTCGTTTTGCGTAGTGCCGTTCACTCGCGGGCGCGAGCGCAGCCGCGATGCGTTCAGTATCATCGCCGAAGCGAGCGACCTATTCCAAAAAGGCTACCGCGAAGTGACGCTACTCGGGCAGAACGTAGATAGTTACAAATGGGACAATCCTGCTACGCAGACCACCGTCACTTTTGCTGATTTATTAGAAATGACCGCACTGATTAACCCTTTGCTACGGGTTCGATTTAGCACCTCACACCCGAAAGATATTACTGACGGAGTATTGTTTACGATAGCCAAATATAAAAATATTTGTAATTATATACATTTGCCTGTGCAAAGCGGCAACTCCCGCGTACTCGAACTCATGAACCGCACCTACACCCGCGAGTGGTATATGGAGCGCGTGGCACGCATCTACGAACTGATGCCAGATTGTGCGATAAGCAGCGATATTATTTGCGGTTTTTGTACCGAAACGGAGGAAGACCACGCCGATACGCTCTCGATTATCGAGTATTCGCGCTTCACATTGGCGTATCAATATATTTATTCGGAGCGACCAGGTACGCTCGCTGCGCGCAAATACGCCGACGACATCACCGCCGAAACCAAGCAACGCCGCTTAGAAGAGGTGATAGAAGTGCAAAACCGCGTGAGTTTGGAGGGCAACAAATTGGATATTGGCAATACCTTTGAGGTGCTGATAGACGGCGACTCGAAGCGCAGCGCGGCGCATTGGGCAGGACGCACGTCACAAAATAAGGTTTGTATTTTTGAAAAAACACCCGACGACGGACTCGCCGCAGGCAGCTACACCACCGTTCTCATACACGATTGTACCAAAGCTACTTTGTTTGGTACAATGGTAACTATCTGATGTTACGCGCACAAGCCATTATATATTTAGGTTTGAAAGCTATTCTCTTTCTGACGATATAATAAGGTCGATAACTTAGGAGTTCGGGCGACCGACCTATTAGAATTGTCGGCGGGAACGGAGTGTAAAAAGGTGATAAACAGCGCACTGTTCGAAGCGCGACCTTTTGGGAGCTGCAAGTTTGGGCTGTGTTGCCTTTTTACGCGAAGAGTAGCCTGACAAGTCTAATAAGTCTTGATTTTTTGGTTCTTTTTTATCAAGAAAAAAGAATAAAAGAAACAATTAGTCCGTTTGCGTAATATCAATTAATAACTAATATTTACTTTATTTTTACACAAAAACATAGATGAAAACATACACATTTTCTGCACACGAAAATTATATTACCTTGCAGATCAATCATTTGCAAGGTATGCCGCATTATAACGACATCACCAACGCGATAGCCGCACACATAGAAAACGGCTGTATCTATTTTGTGATAGATATAGCCGAATTGCAATATATTGACAGTGTGGGACTGAGTACGCTCATCACGATACTCACTAAGGCGCGCAACGCAGGCGGCGAAGTTGTGCTGTTACAACCCGCACCGAAAGTCGAGAAAATGCTTATCGTGACAAAACTGCATAACCTTTTTTATGTAGCAACGAATGTAGCTGAAGCAGTGACGCATTTCAAAACAGAGAGTGTTTTGTAATGTTGGCGTTCGGGTTTTAGCCCGAACATAATAAAATAAGTTCGGGTTGAAACCCAAACGCCGTTACGGTTGAAACCCGAAAACAATAAAGTAAGTTCGGGTTGAAACCCGAACGCCGTTACGGCTCCTAAACCCTCTGCCTAATAAACGCCCCCTATTTTACGCCGATTCAGCGTTTTATTCCACACATAATTAGGCAGTTTTTTGGGTACAACTTGCGTAGCGGTTGTGTCGGTCAGTGCTTTCATAAAAGCAATCACGTCGTCGCGCTCGCCGCTCGATAGGCGTATCGGTTCTTTGGATAAAGTCTGATTGGGCAGGTCGATGCCGAGTGCCGCGCCGCCGCCGCGATTATAAAAAACCATCACATCATCGAGCGTTTTGAACACGCCGTTGTGCATATACGGCGCGGTGATATTCACGTTGCGGAGTGTCGGCGTTTTGAAAGCATACTTCATAAACTCGGCGCGGTCGGCAGGTATTTTATTGGCATAACGCCCTTCGTCGGTATCTATTACCGAGCCGTTTTCTTGGTCGGCGAGCGGCACGCCGAGTACTTCGGTTTCGCTATCGTGAAAATGCGGCGGCACCAAACCGCTAAACGTCGGCGCAAAATGACAGGTTGCGCATTTGCCCG
>JAYWGJ010000396.1:0-13548 GCA_043778315.1 Saprospiraceae bacterium
TACAAGATTTTATTTTATTTTTCAATAAAAATAAAAATGTAAGGCTATAATTGCTATCTTTGCAAATATAATTCGTTTATTTTGATGTAAAGTATAAAAAATAAGTGCCTTTATAAAAAATAAAATTTTATTCTATCAAACACATTTTATTTTTTATAAACTGTATGGTTTGATTTAGTTGTCAGAAATCTTGGCTATTTTATTTGTTTCACATATAATATTTAATTAACCATGCTCAATATTATACTTTTTGGTCCTCCTGGAAGCGGTAAAGGTACGCAAGCCGACGGATTGGTACAAAAATACGGCTTACTACACATCTCTACGGGCGATTTATTTCGCTCCGAAATAGCCAACAAAACCGAATTGGGCTTGGCGGCAAAAGCGTATATGGACGCAGGTAATCTCTTACCCGATGCGGTTACAATCGGTATGTTGCGCAGCACAATGGCAGCGCACCCCGAAGTAAATGGTTTTTTATTAGACGGTTTTCCGCGCACAATACCGCAAGCAGAGGCGTTAGACGTGCTTTTGGCAGAGTCGGGCGAAAGCGTAACGCAATTGATAGCGATGCAAGTAAACGAGGACGAACTCGTGGCGCGCCTACTCAATAGAGCCGTTACTTCTGGGCGTACCGACGACTCGGACGAAACGATTATCCGCAATAGAATGAAAAACTACCACGAACAGACTACGCCCGTAGCCGATTACTACACGACGCAGCACAAAACGACGCATATCGACGGTATGGGTACGGTTGGGGCGGTTTTTTCGCGGCTCTCCAAAGTGGTCGATAGTTGCTTGGTGTAGATTAAATTTAAGCAATTCAATCATACAATAAAAATGCCGAACTACTGTATAAGTGGTTCGGCATTTTTGTATTTTTATTATAAAAATAAACTGTTTTTACGACTCCAAAGCAGCTGCGCCGCCCACAATCTCCGAGAGTTCTTTCGTAATTGCTTCCTGACGTGCTTTATTGTAGTTGATTTTGAGTTCTTTTAGCAATTCATTCGCGTTTTCAGACGCTTTATCCATCGCCGTCATACGCGCACCATGTTCGGAGGCGTGCGTATCTAAGCAACATTTGAAGAGTTGCGACTTGAGAATACTGGGTATCAAATGCTCTAAAAGCTGCGATTTGCTTGGTTCGAACTCAAAATCCGCTTTCCTGCCGCTTTGCTGCGCCTCCATTTTTGCTACTGGCAAAAACGGTTCTACGATAAAGTTTTGTGAAGCCGCATTTTTGAATTGTCCGTAAGCGATTTCTATCGCATCGTATTCTTTGTTGCTAAAAGCGTCCATCAAACGCTCTGCTACAAGCGCGGTATTATCAAAATTAAGCTCGGCAAAAAGATTAAAGTGGTCGGTGATGACGGTCGCTTTGCCACTGTAACGGCGTTGCGCGTACTCCATCGCTTTTTTGCCGATTGGCAAAATAGTAACTTTGCCTGCCGCCAACTGAGCCGAGTATTTACGCGTAATTACTTCGTTTGCTGCTTTATTGACGTAAGTATTAAACGCGCCACAAAGCCCTTTATTAGAGGTAACGACCACAATACACACGTTTTCGACCGCACGCTCTACGCCAAAACTCGAGCTACTATCGCCGTCGCTATTGCTCAAAATATTAGACAACATCTCGTTTTGCTTGTTCGCATACGGACGAAACTGCACTATCGCCTGTTGCGCACGACGCAACTTCGAAGCCGAAACCATTTTCATGGCTTTCGTGATTTGTTGCGTAGAAATAACCGATTTGATACGCAAACGTACCTCTTTTAGATTTGCACCCATTTTATATTATGGTCTTTTTTTATTATTCAATAATAAAACATTGGTTATCAACGTTTTATTATATTAACTTATTCATTATAGCATTACTGATAGAAACAATAAGTCCTAACAGAATACCACTAATCAAACCTTCCACATGAAACCCAACTATAAAATGCGACACAATAAGCAGTATGATGCCGTTTAGCACAATACTGAACAAACCGAATGAAAGCAGGTTGATAGGTAGCGACAACAACTCCAAGATTGGCTTCACAAAATAATTGAGTAAACCAAAAATAAGTGCCGCCATAAACACCGTCATTATAGAATCAGTATTAACGCCATCTAATAATTTATCACCAATAAAAAGCGATAAACTGTTCATTAACAGGGAGATACCTAAGTTTTTCATACGTTGTAAAGATTTGTAATTAATAATTTAATGCGACTGACAAAAGTCAATCACATTGAATTATTTAATATCTATAAATTATTTATATTGACTGCTGATTTGTTTTGCCAACGCTTCCACAACCGCTAAATCTGCTTTTTCGTATTTGCCTGCTTTGAACGATGCCAACACTTCTGGGTGTTTTTTGTCCATTTCTATGTGAAATTGCGCCTCAAACTCGCGTACTTTATCCGTCGGAATATCGCGGAGCAAACCGCGTGTACCTAAGTGAATGATAGCCACTTGTTTTTCTACCGCTACGGGCGAAAACTGCGCTTGTTTCAATATCTCGACGTTGCGCGCACCTTTTGCTAGTACCGACGCGGTAGCCGCATCGAGGTCAGAGCCGAACTTAGAGAACGCCTCCAATTCGCGGTATTGCGCTTGGTCTAATTTGAGCGTACCCGCTACTTTTTTCATTGATTTGATTTGGGCATTACCACCCACACGCGATACCGAAATACCTACATTCACGGCTGGACGAATACCTGCATTAAACAAATTCGACTCCAAAAATATCTGTCCGTCCGTAATCGAGATTACGTTCGTTGGGATATACGCGGATACATCGGCTGCTTGCGTCTCGATAATCGGCAACGCCGTTAATGAGCCGCCACCTTTCACGATACCTGCTTTTTTCAACGACTCGGGTAAGTCGTTCATATCGTTGGCGATAGCATCATTATTGATTACTTTTGCGGCGCGCTCGAGCAAGCGGCTGTGTAAGTAAAATACGTCACCTGGATATGCCTCACGACCTGGCGGACGGCGTAAAAGTAACGATACTTCGCGGTAAGCGACCGCTTGTTTAGACAAATCATCGTAAACGATAAGTGCCGAACGACCCGTATCGCGGAAAAATTCGCCTATCGCCGCGCCCGACATCGGTGCGAAAAACTGCATCGGTGCAGGGTCTGCCGCAGATGCCGAAACGATAGTGGTGTAAGCCATCGCGCCGTTGTCTTCCAATATTTTGGCTACCTGCGCTACCGTAGAGGCTTTCTGCCCACACGCCACATAGATACAATATACAGGCTTGCCTGCTGCAAAAAATTCTTTTTGGTTGATAATCGTATCGAGCGCGATAGCGGTTTTGCCCGTCTGACGGTCGCCGATGATTAGCTCGCGCTGACCGCGTCCAATAGGTATCATCGCGTCAATCGCTTTGATGCCTGTTTGCAACGGCTCGGTAACCGGCTGACGGAAGATAACGCCTGGAGCTTTGCGCTCGATAGGCATTTCGTAAGTTACGCCCGTGATAGGTCCTTTGCCGTCAATCGGTTCGCCGAGTGTGTTCACTACGCGACCAATCATGCCTTCGCCTACGTTGATAGAAGCGATACGACCTGTACGACGCACGGTATCGCCTTCGCGAATATCGTCTGCCGCACCCATCAATACTACCCCAACATTGTCTTCCTCCAAGTTCAATACCACGGCTTTCACGCCGTTTTCGAACTCCACTAACTCACCTGCACGCGATTTGGTCAAGCCATACACGCGGGCGATGCCGTCGCCTACTTGCAATACAGTACCTACTTCCTCGAGCTGCGTCGCGTTTGTCACGCCCGCCAACTGTTGTTTCAGTATCGCTGATATTTCATCTGGTTTTACGTCTGCCATGATATTTTAAAAATTTAATTTATAATATATTATTAGTTGGTAGCGTTGGTACAACCGTTAGGGTTGTTGCACGCTGAATTATAGTATTAAAGTCGATTTTAAAATCGGTAGTAACTTGCGCTTGGTTCGGATTTTCATAAAAAACAACTGGAATATTCAAAAGTTGTAAACTTAAAGGCTCAATTTTCACTGGGAAATCTTGCTTTTTAGACTCTTTCATATATTTTTGATAAAACAGGCGAGTTGAGCCAGCATCAAGTGTTCCTTCGTCTTGAATTTCTGTTGTTAAATAATTGAAACAACAAATACCTATTGGATATATTTGTGCGTCTTTTAAACGCGTAAAATCAGGATTTGCGGCTAAAAAAACAGAAAATGTATTCAATGTACCTGTATATTTTGCCTTTACGTTTGAAAACATTTTTGGTGAAATCGTTTGCTTCATTTCAAGCATACAAATATAAAAACGATTTACATTTACATCATACCAAATTATTGTTTTCTCAACTTTATCGCCTGCACTTGTAAACGCGGCTTTTTGTTTGTCAAGCAAAAAGTTATTTGGAAACTGTTGGTGTGAAAATTCATTTTCAAAAATCCAAACTTTTTCATTGGGCAAATTCAATATTTCTATTTTTAATAACGGAACAGTAGAACTTCTATTTTTTCTTGCATTTACTTCTTCGATATTTAATGTAGTGCCATAATACTTTTTGAATACGCCGATTTCAGTATCTAATTTCCGTGCAATATGCTCGCGAATATCCTTTATTGGAAACATACCAATTATTGATTTTGTTGGTTAAACATTAAATCCGACAAATAATTATTTATTTGTGAAACATTATCTTCTGCTGCTTTAAAGGAGGCGAAAATTGCACCATAATTAGAAATTGTTGTTTCTGTTACGGTTTCGCCATTAAAATAATAAATACCTGTATTTTCAGGATTTACTTGCTTATCGCTAAAACCTAATTGCTCCGCAACCTCCGCTTTATTTTTTAACTGCCCTAATGTCAAATAATTATTCAACATTTGCCCTATTAACGGACTATGTGTAGTCAATAATAAACGATTACCTTGATTAGCAAAATCAAGTAATAAATCCAATAAACGCAATTGACTTACAGGGTGTAAATTTTCTTCGGGTTCATCTAATATTAAAAAATTATTAGACTGTTTTGCCCAATATTTTAAATATAAAAACAACGTTCCTAATTGATTGACCGACGAAGAAGCTAAAAATAAATCAATAGAATGCGCCGCTTCGCTACCGCTAGTTTGAAACTCAAACAATTCTCTACGTTTAGAAATAGCAGTTGATTCTGTTACCGTAATACTTCCACCCATAATTTTAGATAACTTGATTAAAAAATCATCATAAAATCCTGTACCATTAGTTATAAAATCTTCATTTTTATTTGCTCTTAATTTCGAAATAGCCTCAATTAATGTACTAATATGTACTGTATGATTGCTATCGGGCTTGCGGTTCAATAAAGCATTTATTTTTTCTTGGTTTTCATCTTTATTTTCTGCAAGTTCGATAAGTTGTGATAGCAGTTCTTTGCGTTTTTGATTTTCCTGCGTTACTAATTCATCGGCATTTTCTAATATAAAAATACGATTAGCAGGTAAGAAAAACGGTGCTTCCTTATTTTGCAATAGCAAACGTAGAAGGGATTGTGGCAAAGAGTTTTTAACAAAGTTTTTTTGAATTTCTTTTACATGATTTTGAAAAAAATCAGCAGGGATTTTATCAAATACCTCATTATTTTCCTGAATTTCTACATCTAAAGAGCCTTCCTTTTTCAATAGAGTTACTATTTCTATGGAATTATCTTCTGTATTTTCAGCAGATAAGCCAATCATTGCTTTGGAAGATAATTTTTTTTCAGTTACATCTTCAAACTTAAATTCAAAAGAAATATCTAAATTGGAAACAATAAAATTAGCGCGACCATTCGTTTTTAAGGCTTTAGGAATTGCTTTGGTTTTTAAAAAAGATGCAAAATCATTTAATATATTTTGTACCATTGTTTCTGTCAAAGTCAGACACTCCGTCTTGTCTATTTCAAAACTATTATGCACGGACTCTGTAAAGTCCTTTTGAACTTCACTGCTAAAAATATCATATATTAGTTTTGCTAAGTAAGTTTTGCCCGTATTGTTGTAGCCTACAAAAAAATAATGCTTTTTTGATAGGTCAATACGGGCTTCTTTGATAGCACCAAAATTTTTTATTATTAGTAACATAATTTTTACATTAAATTTAGCTTAACTCAACAACTTAATAATCTGCCGTGTAAACATTTTTTTGCGAAAAGCCCTTACGGATTTGGTCTAATTGATACGCGATGCTCGAGTCGTAGCGTTTGTTGTCAAACTCGAGTACGAAGCCGCCGATAAGGTCAGCATCTACGCTCGCCTCCAAATCAACGGAGTTGTGCAGTACGTTGTCCGCTTCTAAGCGCGCCTTGATAGCTGCTACCGTGACCGCCGACACAGGCGTTGCCGTAATTAGCTTTACCGAAGAGATGCTTTTTAGGTTTTTGTATTGAAATACCACCTCTTTCGCTACTTCGGGCAGATACGACTCGCGTCCTTTTGTTATCAATAACTTGAAAAAAGTTAAAGCAACAGGACTTACGGTCGCGCCGAATATAGCGTCAAAAATTTTCTCTTTTTTGTCGGCGGAGATAATAGGGCTTTTCAGCATAGCTGCAAAATCTTGTAATTTTGCGGTTTCCGAAAAAAGCATCATATCATTATAAACCGCATCTAATTCACCCCGCTCCTGCGAAAGGTCAATCAGCGATTTGGCATAACGCCCTGCAATACGAATAGCAGACATAGTATATATATTTTAAAATAGTATTTTTCATTTGGCTATTGCCAAACGGATTGGGAATGAAGAGAAAATAAGGTACTGAATATTATCACGCAGAATTTTGGGTCAAAACAAGGCAGATTTGAGGCGCGATGCCGTGCATCGTAACGAAAATCTAACGCAGTTTTGGCGCGAAAGACAAGTGAGGATACAGTAACTTATTTTGGACACGTTCCTCATGAAGCTAAAAATATAGCCCAAGTAAATTAGTTGAGATTAATATCTTTCACTAAGTTATTCACAAACGACTCGTTCGCAGCGTCGCCTTGTAGTTTTTGGCGGAGCAATTTCTCTGCTATCTCCAAAGCTAATGTACCTGCTTGGTTTTTGACGTTGTGCAACATCTCTAACTCGCGGTTTTTGATGTCTTGCACCGCCGACTCCACTTTCTTTTTGTATTCGGCAGCCGCTTGCTCCTTTGCTTCTTTCAAAATCTGCGCTTTCATTTCGCGGGCTTCTTTCAAAATCACTGCTTTTTCTTCTTGCGCTTGACGCAACAAAACATCGTTTTTAGCGGTAAGATTTTGGATTTCGGCACGAGCGCGGTCTGCTGATTGCAGCGCATTGTCGATGCTTTCCTCGCGGTCTTTGAGCGCGGCAGTGATAGGCGCAAATGCGAATTTGCGTAGCAACAAAAAGAACACACCAAAAAGTAGGGTAGTCCAAAATATCAAACCAAACTCGGGCTTGATAACCGAAAAATTCATTTCTAAAAATAGCATTGTTTACTTATTATATATAATGTGTAAAAATTTCTTGTTTTGTAAAAATAAGGGCAGCCACGAACCAACCGTTGCGGCTGCCCTTTTTCTCTTTATCCCAAAGGAATAAAAATTACTTGATGATTGCGATAACGCAAGCGAAAAGCGCAACTGCCTCTACGAACGCCGCTACGATAAGCATATTCGCACGAATATCGCCTACTGCTTCTGGCTGACGCGAGATTGCTTGCATGGCATTGCCACCGATAAGACCGATACCGATGCCCGCACCGATTGCTGCTAAACCTGCACCTATTGCTGATACTGATAACATAATTTGGAAAATTGAAATTGTTATGAAAATGAAATAATTGTATTTTTATTGTATTTTTAAGCTGTTTTGAGCTGTCTTATTTGCGTAAATAAGCAAACAAAGTTACGCCGTCGGCGAGCATACCTACTTGTACATTTTGGTTAGGAAATTGTTTTTGCAACCATAAACCCAAACTTTCCTTGCTCCAAAAATGAATATGCCCTGCAAAATAGTCTTGTCTGCCGTCTGGGACAGCGAGGTATAAAAAGCCGTTTTCGTTCAACATCGCCCAAAGCGTAGCGACTGCGGTTTCAGGATATTCGAGATGCTCGAGAACTAATTGGCAGAGAATCGCATCGAAGGTTTGTCCGTCCCAATTATCGTAAATACTCAAAAGCCTTATTTTGGCATTTTCATTTAGTTGCTGCGCTAATGCTAACGACGCAGGCGTATATTCTGTTCCGAAAAGCTGCGCCGACAGATACGTTTTGCCCAAAAATGCTAAACAATGCCCTGTTCCGCAACCCGCATCAAGTATTTTTTTATTCGTTAAATCAATTTTATTTGCGTCAAGCCAATTTGTGACATTGCTTATCTGCGCTTTTACCTCTGTATCTATATAGTGTTGTACTAACTTTGGGTCGGAGTAAAACTGCCCGACCGAACTGTCTTTATTGTATGCAATAGCATCGTCAAAACCTAAATGATGAATTTTACGAACTTCGTAACCCATCGTTTTGATGAGCTGCCGCAAAGCGGTTTTGAGTTTTTTCATTATAAATATTCAAAATAAAAAATTAGTGGTGCGCCTCTTCTACTGCCGCGCCGATGTACGAAGCGGTTAGCATCGCAAAAATAAACGCTTGAATAAATGCAACTACTAGTTCTATCACGCTCAAAAACAAGGTAAACGGTACTGCCATAAACGAACCCGTGATTGCGCCTGGCATACTTTCGCCCATATTACCGAACACGAATATCAAGCCGACTAACGCCATAATGATGATGTGACCCGCCGTGATATTGGCGAAAAGCCGTATCATTAAAGAAATTGGTTTAGTAAATACCCCTATTACTTCTACGGGTGTCAATAAAATTAAAATCCATTTTGGAACGCCTGGCATCGCTACTATGTGTCCCCAATAATTGCGGTTTCCATTGATATTTGTGACAATAAACGCGATAAACGCGAGTACCAAAGTAGTGCTGATATTGCCCGTCACGTTCGCTCCGAAAGGTGCGAACGGTATCAAACCAAACAAATTATTGATTAGAATGAAGAAAAAGCAAGCCAAAATATAAGGTAAAAACTCGTTGTAGCGTTTGCCAATCATGGGTTTTGCTACTTCGTCGCGGATAAAAATAATCATGGTTTCGAGGGCGTTATTGATGCCGCCTGGTGCTTTATTCGCGTTGCTTTTGTACCAATTTGCCATACGGATAAACAAAAATGCGAGTATAAAAATACCCAACATCATCGTAAATACGTTTTTGGAGATAGAGAAATCGTAGAAGGAGGATGCCTCGAGCATATTTTTTGAACCCTCGAGTTCGAAAGATTGACCGTTGTGACAAACTACCGCGCCGCCTTCGTGCGTGTGTCCGATAGTGATTTTGGTGTCTTCTTTCGGGAAGTCGCCCTTGATGCGGTTGATGACGCTGTGGTTGAGTACATAGCCGTTGTGCGCTATCATCTCCTCGCCTTCGCCGTGAAACGCGCTTGACATCGCTACCATAAATCCGCCGTCGGCAGCGTAAGTGATGACGGGCAACGGCAAATACAAACCGTGTACGATTTCCATTTCGTTGGCGTTGCCGATGTGATGTATCATCATGTCGGTGTAATCCGTCTTGTGTTCGCCCGCTTCGGGTGCGCACGGATTGCTATGCTCGGCACTTTCTTTATGCGTATCGTTATGTTCTTGTGCGGACGCGATTTGCGCGAAAGCGAATAGAACTACTACAAAGACTAAGGAAAAAAAATGTTTTACTTTAAACACGATATATATTTTAATTATTTTTAGTCGTTTTGATAACTCGAACATTGATTTTGCACCTTATTATATAGTGTATAAAAAACGTCCAATTTTGCCGCAAAGATAGGGTATTTAAAATGGAAATAAAAAGTATTTTCAATCTTTTTTATAAAAAAAATGCTTTTGCGGCTAATTTAATTTTTTTAGACCTTGTTTTTGGGGCTGAATAACATATTTTATTTTACGAATAGCCTAAAAAAGTAATTTTATTTTACAATATGAAACAACAACAAAAGGCAACACGGGCGATAACACCTGTGTTGCCTTTGTCAAAAAAATAGCAGGCTAAATTTTTTATTCTATTATCGTTACTTTCATTTTCACGTCCTCTGCGGGACGGTCGCCCGAAGCGGTTTTGGCGGCTGCGATTTTGTCAATCACGTCTAAGCCTTCGGTTACTTGTCCGTACACCGTATATTCGTGGTCAAGAAAAGGCGTGCCACCGTACTTCGCGTAGAGTGCTTTTTGCTCGGCAGTGTATTTTATTCCGCTCCGCGACTCCAACTGCGTGAGCTGTTGCTCGTTGATAGGCGAGCCTTGCACGATGTAAAACTGCGAACCCGACGACTCTTTTTCTGGGTTCATCGGACCGCCCGTACGGGCTGCCGCGAGCGCACCTTTGACGTGAATAAAATCATTCACAAATTCGGCTGGTACTTGATAGCCCGGTCCGCCCATTCCGAGCGAGCGACCTGCCGCCGCGCCCTTAGAGTCGGGGTCGCCGCCCTGAATCATAAAGCCTTTGATGACGCGGTGAAACAACAAATCGTTGAAATAACCTTGTTTGGCTAATTTTAAAAAATTGTCGCGATGCTTTGGTGTTTTATCAAATAAAACGATTTTAATTTTGCCATACGAAGTTTCTAACTCCACATGTGTCGCCCCTGCTGGGTGATAATAATTGTACATTTCTGCGTCTTTTGGTATAGTTACGGTGACTGTTGATAATGCTTGATGCTGCATTTTGCCGTTGATGGCGTAAAGCGTAACGGTGTAAGTGCCGGGTTCTTTGTACTCGTGCGTGGGCGAAGTTTCGACGGAGGTTTGCTTGTCGCCAAATTCCCAACGGTAGGTTTTCGCGTCCTTTGACTGGTTGGTAAACACCACTTTCGACGGCACTTCTGCCTGTTTTTGCTCTTGTTTAAACATCGCTACGGGTTTGGCGCAAGCCGCCAAAAATACCATGCTGCTGAGTGCCAAAAAAATGTACTTCGGATTCATTTGGTTATAATTAAAACGATAATTAAATTAGACATAAATTTTTATGCCGCAAAGATAGGTTATTGCAAGGAGAATTGGTAAGGATTGGAATAAAAATATTTGAGTAGAGTGATGTTGCGTAATTTTTTAGATTTACCAATCCGCACCAATCCACCGCGCCATTTCCTCGCGTGATTTGCCAAATTTTTTTTAATTTGGTAAATATTATTGTGCCGCAGCGTTTAGCGTTTACATTTACCAAATCTAAGCGATTTGGCAAATCCGCGCCAACCCACCGCGAAATTTCTTGCCTGATTTGCCAATTTTTTTTAATTTGGTAAATATTTTACCACCGCAGCATTCCTCTATCGTTGCGGCAGGTTAATCTATCGCCCAATGCGTTTCGTTGGGTTTATATTTTTTATAGTCGTCGTGATAGCCGTTCAACTGCTGCCAACTGCCAAACGCTGCTATGGTACGCTGTTTTTGCAGGTGCGTTTCCTTCGGAATATCTAAGCGAGCGTAACTGCTCCACTCCCATTCGCGCCAGTCCTTCACGAAGCCGTGCAGCATCGGATTTCGGTGAATATACGCAATGCAACCTCTAAAATAAGCGTCTGTTGTGATTGGCTTTCGCCGAAACAGTTTGCGGAATAAACTCCCGCTACGGTTCTGCTCTTTATTGATTGATTTGGAGTAGGATAGAAAAAGACAGCGCAGTCGCTCGGTGACGATAGCGGCAGCTTGTGCGTCGGTAAGTTCGGTAACAGCCTCAAAATCAGCGATATGTATTTGGCTGTGCTTAGGTAAACCTTTCGGGAAATCAGTTTTCGCGGCTGCTAAAATCTCCGCTTTACTTCGCACCTGTATCTGTATATGAAAATGATTGGGCATCAAGCAATACGCAAATGTCTCGACGTACTCGTACATATATCCATCGTATTTTCGTAAAAAATACCGTCTGTTTTCATTTGTAAAGAATATATTATGCTCGCCGTTGGCATGGTTATAAATATGAAAATGCTGCTCCGCAAAAAGTGGGTGATTGGTAGTCGTATAAATGCTATTCGGTATCATTATCTTTTATTTTTAAAAATTAAATCCAATTTGCCGCTTTTTTTAGATTTACCAAATCTAAGAGATTTGGCAAATCCGCACCAACTCACCGCAGCATTTTCTTGCCTGATTTGCCAATTTTTTTTTAATTTAGTAAATTTTTTATCACGCAGCGTTTGGCAAATCCGCACCAACCCACCGCGCCATTCCCACGCGCGATTTGCCAAATTTTTTTTAATTTGGTAAATTTTTTACCGCAGCAGCGTTTAGCGTTTAGATTTACCAAATCTAAGAGATTTGGCAAATCCGCGCCAACCCACCGCGCCATGCCCCCGCGCGATTTGCCAAATTTTTTCAATTTGGTAAATTTTTTATCACGCAGCGTTTGGCAAATCCGCACCAACCCACCGCGACATTTTCCCGCATGATTTGCCAAATTTTTTAATTTGGTAAATCTTAAAAATACCAACAGCACTATCCCCCCACCTACTGCTTCTTGTCAGGCACGGCAACCTCCGCCGAACGCCCCTTAAACTTGTCCATTGTGTCGTACACGCCGAAGACGCGCCCCGCCACAAAATCGAAAGTTCGGACAGGCAGAATGCCTTTGAGCAACGGAATAGCGTTCACCATAAACGGCGTGCGCAGCATCACCTCGTTGCTCTCTACGCCTTCTAATATGCGGTTTACGACAAATAAAGGCTCTAATATTGGCGTGAGCAACGGTGCTTTTACGCCGTCAAACATACCCGTATTGATGTACGACGGCGTGACGGTGAGGACGCGCACTTTGGAGCGCAACTCCTCGAGTTCGAGGCGGACGCTCTCCGACCAGCCCAAAACCGCCCATTTGCTCGCCGCATAAACCGACATATTCGGGTTAGCGACCATACCCGCCGCCGACGCGATATTCACGAGATGCCCCGTTCCTTTTTGTAGCATCGTAGGCAAAAACGCCCGCGCCACATACATCACACCAAGTACGTTGATGCCGATAGTGCGGTCTATTTCTTTGATGGAATGCTCGTGAAACCGTTTTCCGACCACAATACCTGCATTATTGAACAAAATATCGACCGCGCCGATGTTTTTGAGTACGTCGTCGGCGGTGCGCTGCACGTCGTCCGCGTCGCTCACATCTACGATGTACGGGTGAACGTTGTCGTAGCCTGCGGCGGCAAAATATTCGCTCGTCGCGTTGAGGTGCGCCTCGTTGATGTCCCACAAAACGACCGATTTCGCGCCTTTTTGCAAGCAGCGTTCGGCGAGTAATTTGCCCATGCCCATCGCGCCGCCAGTGATTAGTACGGAGCTATTTTTTATTTTTGTCATAATTACAATATTTATTTTTGTGTCAATCTCGTTTAATATATTAAAGCATAAATGTACAAAATTTAAGCCAAAAAAAATCTTAGTGTAGGAAATCCGTTGCTCACGGAAAGAGCGAAAAAAGTGCTATATTTGTGTTAAAAAAAATATTATGCAAGTAAAAATTACTT
>JAYWGJ010000397.1:0-1500 GCA_043778315.1 Saprospiraceae bacterium
ACGCGCTATCAGTGAGGCAATTAGCTCTTTCGGCGACGGCTCGGTTTTCGTCGAGAAATTTGTGGACTGTCCGCGTCACATCGAGATACAGGTTTTGGCGGATAAACACGGCAACGTCGTGCATTTATTTGAGCGCGAGTGCAGCATACAGCGTCGGCATCAAAAATTGGTAGAAGAAGCACCGTCGGCGGTACTCACGCCTGCGCTCCGCGCCGCTATGGGCAGCGCGGCGGTTGATGTGGCGAAAGCCTGCGACTATATAGGTGTGGGAACGGTGGAGTTTTTGTTGGACGCGCAGCACAATTTTTATTTTTTGGAGATGAACACGCGTTTGCAAGTAGAACACCCTGTAACTGAGTTGATTACGGGTTTAGACCTCGTCAAAGAACAGATATGGGTAGCAGAAGGCAAGGCGCTTCGTTTCGCGCAAAGCGACTTAAATATTATAGGTCACGCGATTGAATTGCGCGTATGTGCGGAAGATCCGACGAATAATTTTTTACCTAATATTGGTAAATTAACTACTTATCAGCCGCCACGCGGCACGGGCATAAGAGTCGATGACGGCTACGAGGAAGGTATGGATATTCCTATTTATTATGATAATTTGCTCGCTAAATTGATTGTTCACGGCGCAGACCGTACCGAAGCGATTAATAGACTCAAACGCGCTATCAAAGATTTTCATATCACGGGCGTAGCCACTACTTTGGAGTTTGGGTTGTTTGTGTTAAACCATGAAAAATTTGTAATTGGCGATTTTGACACCAATTTTATTGGGAATTATTTTACTGCCGAAGCATTAAATATGGAAAATGAAGCGGAAGCGAGCATTGCAGCACTAGTGGCAGCGCATTTATTGCAAGCGAAACCGCAAGCGACCGTTACGCAAACCGCTACGAATACGCGCAGTCGTTGGCGCGACCGCGCATTAAATTAAAGCGAAATTAAAGCGAAATTAAAGCGAAATTAAGTTTAAAAAAGCATGAAATACGAACTCGCGCACGATAATATTGCTCGTCAGATTTTCCGAAAAGCGTCGGAGAGTTTGCGGCGGCGGGTGCGTGTGAAAAAATACGTCGAGGACAAATATAATTTTTATATAGAAAGAAAAAACGAAGGCTTGCTAAGAGGTGTTGGCGGTTTGCTCACAAAGGACGAACTAATGACGCTCATAGAGCCGATGCTCGGCGAGATTCATTTTACAGCCGAAGAAACTGCATTTATTAAACAAAGCCAGAAAGCGGTGCGCTCCGAGACCGAAAAGGAGTTGGAGCGGTTAGAATTATTACGCTTGCGCCAAAAACGCAACCTTGCGGTGGTGAGTATTCTTTTAGGCTTGTCGATAATGACGGGTATCTTATCGATGGGTTTATGGCAGATTGTGTGGCAACAACGCAATCACGCGCAAGCGGGTTTTTTAGCATCAAAATCGCTCGAGGCGTATCAACAGCACGATGTCACGGAGGCGTTTTGGTTGGCAAATGCAGCTCTGCAATA
>JAYWGJ010000398.1:0-13467 GCA_043778315.1 Saprospiraceae bacterium
CGTTTATTGCTTACAGCTTACGGTTTATAGTAAAAAAATTATAGTTTTGACACTCGTAAACATCGTTTATTGCTTACAGCTTACGGTTTATAGTAAAAAGTTTCCAGTTTTGACACTCGCAAACATCGTTTATAGCTTACAGCTTACGGTTTATAGTAAAAAGTTTCCAGTTTTGACACTCGCAAACATCGTTTATAGCTTACAGTTTCTCGTTTATAGTAATAACAAAATAAAAAACCCATGAATAAACTCCTTATACCAATCCTTTTGCTCGCTATACAGGGTATAAAGGCGCAAGATGTACTATTTTCACAGTATAATCTTGCACCACTGACCATTAATCCAGCGTTGGCAGGTCATTTTGACGGTAAATACCGCGCTAATGTGTTGTATCGGTCGCAATGGGCGAACGTAGGCACGACAGGTGCGTACACAACCCCCTCCGCGAGCGTCGATGCCAATCTTTTTGATGATGTGGTACGCGGTTCGTTTGGCGCAGGGCTGAATATAGTGAACGACCAGGCAGCAGGTGGCAGATTTAATACGCTTAACGCGAATGCAGTTGCCGCTTATCACTTTGCGATAGACCCCGAAGAGAAAAAACACTTCTTTTCGGTGGGCGCACAGGGCGGTATCATCAATCAAAGTATCAATATGACCGACGTGACCTTTGCATCGCAGTTTAATGGTATTGATAAGATAGATGCACGCAATAATTCGGGCGAAACGCTCGATAAAAACAGCATCACAATCCCCGACCTGAGTGTGGGAGCGGCCTTTGCGAGCTACTTTGGCGCGAGTAACGTGCGCGTTGGCGCGGCTTACAAGCATTTATTGGGCAGTAGCCAAAACTTTTACGCCACAAGTGCGATTAATAATACGAGTGCGATTGTCGCACACGCCGAACTGAACTACGCGCTCGGGAGTTTTTTGAGTCTGCACCCAAGTGTACTTTACGCGCAGCAGACAAAAGTGACCACATTACAGCCTCAATTGCAGGTAGGTATGCACTTCAACCCTACAACCGCCGTTTATTTTGGCGCGGGTATGCGTAGCGGCGACGCATTTGTTGGTATGTTGCGCGTACAGACGGGCGGGCTGCAAATTGGTTTGGCTTACGACGTGAATAACTCCGCTTTACAAACCGCAACACGCGGTCAAGGCGCGTGGGAGATTGGTATTACGTTTCAAGGTGGCAGTAGTAGCGGCGTGAAAGGCAGTCCTGCACTCAAAGTTAAGCCTATTATCCCGCCAGTGCGCTATTATTAAATGAAAATCAGCAGTTTTGCTGCACATTATTATACTTTATTTATTACAAGCCATACTTTATTTATTATAAATCATTAATTATACTATTTATTTTGTATTATTATAACTAAAATAAGTAGTTTTTTAAAATAAAAGACCATGAGAAGTAAAATTTTCCTTTTTATATTTGTTGTGCTAAGCCAAATAGCGGCGCAAGCCCAGCCTGGCAAAGTAGCGGGCAGCAGTACCGACGCGCCAGTAGGCGGTGCGAAAATGAGTACCGTCGATACCTATATTGAGGTCGGCGCGTACCAACAAGCAGCTACTTTATTGAAAGATTATGTAGAAAAACATGAAAAAAACGTAGCAGCTAAATACAAATTAGCCGAGACTTACCTCAAAGCACGGGACTATCGGAACGCCGCACTCCACTTTAAAGGCGTGTATGACAATACTGATAAGGATATAAAACTCGCTTTTCCAGCCGCAGGCTACTATTATGCCAAAATGCTTGTTGCGATAGCGCAATATGAGCAGGCAAAGAACGTTTATACTAGCTTTATCAGCAAAAATGAAGGCAGTAGTGATGCTAAAATACGCGGTTTAGTTCGCGCAGCCAAGACAGAAGCAAAGGGTTGCGACCTTGCAGTCAGCGATTACAAAGGAGGCATCGAGGCGGTAGTGGATAATGCAGGCGCGAACATGAATGGCAGCTACACGGACGGCGCACCGAGCTATATTAATGATAAAAAACTGTTGTACGCGTCGCTAAAAGCCCCCGCGCCTATCAATATAGGCGAGGCAAATAACTATAAATCAAAGGTTTATGAGTTTAGATTAGGTATGAATAACAATACCGAGCTACCAGAGGTTATTAATGATAAAGCATTTAATATTGGTAGTGCCTGCCTCAATCCGAGTGGCAAAAACCTTTACTTTACCAAGTGTAATCCCGACAAAAACAACGTAATGCACTGCGAATTATACGTCAGTGAAATAAAAAACGGTGTGTATGGCGTGCCTACACGCCTCGAGGAAGGTGTAAATGGCAAAGATTTTTCGGTCTCGATGCCCTTTGTGGTTGATGCAGGACGTGGCGACGACAAAATATATTTTGCATCGAACCGTACAGGCGGCGCAGGCAGCTACGATATTTGGACGGTTATCCGTCACCCGCAAGGAGATTGCGAAAAGATAACAAACGTAGCGGCTATCAATACCGCAGGCGACGAGTTGTCGCCCTTTATGAGCAAAAAAGACGTACTTTATTTTAGTAGCGACGGTCATGCAGGCTTTGGCGGATTAGACGTGTTTAGTTATAAAAACGTGGAGCAGGAAGCCATCATCACGAACGTCGGTAAACCCATCAATGGCAGCACCGACGACTTTTATTTTGTGACAAACAGCACCGAAACAAGTGGTTTTATGGTCTCGAACCGCAATGGTGCGCAGGTAGTAGCGGGTTTGGCGGCGAATAGCGGCGATGATTTATTTAGCGTAGCGATAATAGACAAAAAAGCAGGTGCAACTATCGCCGAAGCCAAAAAAACAACCGAAATGACAACCGATAGAGCGATTAAAGCAGCAGAAAATGATAAAATGGTAGATGAAATACCGATAAGAAATAGTAATACGGCAAAAGTACCCGACGTTCCGACCGAAACACCTGTCACAAATACAGCTACCAATACAACTATCACAACTACAAATACGACTATTGCTAATACACTCGTCGATGGCGGAAAAGTAGAGCAAGTTAGGAGTATTGCAGACCGCGAAGCCAAGACTGTATCCGTGCTGACCAGTGTTTCGGACGGTAATAATAAGATTTTAGCTACCGTAGAAGAGATACGCAACGACAAAAGCGAACTACTAAAACTCTATATCAAAAGCGCAAAAGATGCTAATGGAAATGTGGTTGGCAATATTCCTATCGCAAAAGAAAATAGTATTTTGCTAGTCCCCGAAGGCGGAAAAGTGGTGACTACAATAGAGAAAAAAGATGCCAAAACCAATACTACATTGGTTGTAAAAGAAATATACGATGCCAAAGGTGTGCTTGTCGCAACGGTATCAGAGCAGCGCGACAGCAAAAATAATATTATTAGTGCTTCAAGAACAATAGTAGAAACCAAAAATAATGCTGCAATTGTAGATAATACCACTAAAAATACTAATAATGGCAATGCAAATGCTAATAATGGCAATGATACCAATAATAATACCGATGCGGTCGCCAAAAAAGAAATCATGCTCGATACACCAGTAGGCGGAAAAGTGCAAGTAGCGAACGAACTTAAAAACACCAAAAATAATACCACCACTATCACTAAAAACATCTTAGATGCAGACGGTAATTTGGTGGCAACAGTAAAAGAGGAGCGCAATATGCGCGGCAATTTATTGGCTATCGTGCGCGAAGACCTCAATAAAGAGGGCTTAGTGACCGCTATCACCAAAGAGCTGCACCCTGCCGACGGCTCGGTGTCGCGTACCCGCGAAGAGCGCGACGCAAAAGGCAACGTAGTAGCTACCGAGCGGGAACTACGCGACGCAACAGGCAAATACCTCGCCTCTATCCGCGAAGTAAAAGATAGTGTTACGGGCAATACCGTTGTCACCAATTTCACAAAAGACGATAAAGGAAATGTATTATTGTATAAACAAGATACCAAAGCCCCTGACGGCAGCGTAATTGCAACTATAACCAAAGGTACTATCCAAGAAGAGAGCGTAGCGGCAAATACACCAAGCGCGAACGGCAGAGTGAAGGCTGCGCCAAACCAAAATAACACGATAGTAGTAGATACCGATGCGCCGCTCAAACCAAAAGCACCCGAAGGCTGCATGCGCGCCATTTTGTATATGGTTGATGACGAGTCACTGCTCAAAGTGCGCGATATACCTTGCGCTACCGACCGAAATGCGAGCTTTTTGTTGCTACCAAAGCGCAAATATATGTTCGTACTCGAGCGCGAAGGCGCAGTATTGCAAAGTAGAATGATTGAAACCAATAATAATACGCGCTCGGAGATATATACACCTGTCCTGAGCGACCGCAGTGTGGTAGATAAGTCTGTTAGTACCAATAATAATCCTACTAATAAGCCTACGACGGCAACAAATACCGACCCGAAAGCCAGCACCGCAGCCAACGTCGCCACTAATACGCCTACAAAAACCAGTGGCAGCAACGCGAAAAATCCTACCGCGCCAAAAGTAGATACACCGACCAAAGCAGCCGCAAGTACTGAGCCGATAGTATTTAAAGGTATTGTTTTTATTGATAATAAAGGCGGAAAAGTAGCGGCTACCAGCTCTACGGTTTCGCTATATAGTATGGACGGCGTAGGTAAAGTGAGCGTTTTGCAAACCAGAACGCTCGAGGGCGGACCCAGTTTTAGCTTTACGCTCAATGCAGGCAAACCGTACCGCATTGTAGCGATGCAAAGCGGTTATCTGACCGCCTCGGTAGAGCTTACCGCCGAACCGAACGCCCCAGAACTAATACAAGAACTGCTTTTGCGCCCCAAAAAAGGTGAAGTAGCGCATAGCGTCGGCAATATTTATTACGAATTTAAGAGTAAGGAGCTTACGCCCGAAGCAATGTCGAACTTGGAGGGACTTATTAACACACTTACCGACAATCCGAGCGTAGTAGTCGAGATTAGTGCACATACGGACAACGTAGGCTCGTCCGATTTTAATCAACAACTCTCTCAACTCCGCGCGCAATCGGTCGTAGATTACCTTATCCGCAAAGGGATAGCAGCCAATCGGCTCACGGCACGCGGTTACGGCGAGGCAAAACCAATCGCACCGAACACGAAGCCGAACGGTACTGACGACTCCGAGGGCAGGGCGCGCAACCGCCGCACCGAGTTCCGCGTCATCGGCGAAGTGAAGTAAACGGCGTGAGGGTTTTAACCCGCACAGGATAACAAATAGTTTGTGTACAAAAAAAGTAGCGATACGGCAAAGCCATATCGCTACTTTTATATATAAAGCTCCAGAAAGCTATCTCGGTACTTCTATCTGCTGCAAAATATTTTTAATCACATCGCCCACATGAATGCCCTCCATTTCGCGCTCGGGCGTGAGTATGAGGCGGTGATTAAGCACAGGAAACGCGACATATTGAATGTCGTCGGGCGTGACAAACTCGCGTCCGCGCATCGCGGCTACTGTTTTTGCCGTTTTCATTATTGCCAACGACGCACGCGGCGACGCACCCAAAAATAAATCGACGTGATTGCGTGTGTTATGTATAAAAGTAGCGATATAATCTAATAATTCTTCTTTTATAAACACTTTTTCTATGACAGATTGCGTGAATTGCAGGTCGTCGGGCGTGAATACGGCGCACACTTCGTCCACGACTTGCATACTAAAATCGGACTGAAAACGGCGCAAAATCAGTTTTTCCTCTTCCAACGACGGATAATCCAAATTTATTTTGAATAAAAAACGGTCTAATTGCGCCTCAGGCAACTTGTAAGTGCCTTCTTGCTCAATCGGGTTTTGAGTTGCCAACACAAAAAATGGGTAATCCATTTTGTAGGTTTTGCCGTCCACGGTCACTTGCCGCTCCTCCATCACTTCGAAGAGTGACGACTGCGTTTTAGCAGGCGCACGGTTGATTTCGTCTATCAAAACGATGTTCGAAAATACGGGTCCGCGATTAAATCCAAACTCCGAAGTTTTTATATTAAACACCGTCGAGCCTGTCACGTCGGCAGGCATAAGGTCGGGCGTGAACTGTATTCGACGAAAGTCGCAATTAAAAGTACGCGCTAACAGTTTGGCAGTCAAGGTTTTAGCGATACCAGGCACTCCCTCTAATAAAATGTGTCCGCCCGAGAAAATACCAGCGAGTAACAGCTCTATCGTTTCGTCTTGCCCGATAACGACTTTTTGTATCTCCGATTTTATGCGTGCTACGGCGGCTTGCAGCTTTTCTATATCCGCGTTCGGTGCTGCCGACCAGTCTGTTTCGTTCTCCATTTTTTATTTATAAATAGGTATTTTAATAATTTACCGCTGCAAAGATAAACTTTTTATTGCATTACAAAACACCTTTATTTTTATACTATCGTAAATTATTAATAAAGATTGTGATAACCCGTACTACACCACAAAAAAACGGACTAATGCGACACCGCAATAGTCCGTTTTTTATTCTTGTAATAAAAAAATACCCGAAAACCTACCGTTTCAGTTTCACGCTGAGGTCTTGTTTTTTGCCCTTGCGGTTCACGGTGAAAGTGAACGAGTCGTCGGGGCGACCGCGACCAATAATTTCTTGTAGTTCGGCTGCCGAGTCTATCGGTTTGCCATTCGCGGCTACTATGATGTCGCCTTTGCGCAAACCCGCCGCTTCCGCCGCGCCGCCTGCAATAGTGCCATCTATGTACGCACCCTTTGTAATGCTCACGCCTGCTTCTTTGGCAATATCGCCGTCCATATCGGCAATATTCACACCCAAAAAGCCGCGTTGCGGCGCGCCGTATTCTATCACATCTTCAACTATTTTTTTGACTAAATTGGACGGAATAGCGAACGAATAACCTGCAAAATAACCTGTTTCGGAAGCTATTGCGACGTTAATACCTACCAATTTGCCGTCCACATCTACTAATGCGCCGCCGCTATTGCCCGGGTTCACGGCAGCGTCGGACTGAATAAACGACTCAATAGCGGTTTTTTTGTCCAATAAATGGATATTTCTACCTTTCGCGCTGATGATACCTGCGGTAACGGTGGAGCTGAGGTTGAGCGGGTTGCCTACGGCTAACACCCATTCGCCTACCTTCGCGTCGTCGGAGTTCGCAATGTCCAAAATCGGCAGCTTGTCTTGCTCTATTTTGATGACGGCGAGGTCGGTCGTCGGGTCAGTGCCTACGAGCGTCGCCTTAAATTTTCGCTTGTCGAAAAGCGTTACCTCGAGTTCGGTCGCGCCTTCTACAACGTGGTTGTTGGTCACAATGTAGCCGTCGGTGCGGACGATTACGCCCGAGCCGATGCCTTCGCGTGCGCCGCCGTTCGGCTGCCGTCCAAAAAAGTACTCGAACATATCGTCGTTGCCCATTTGCGAAGTAGGCGCGTTGCCCGATTTGGAGCGGATATGCACCACCGAAGGGCAGCTTCGCGCCGCTGCGTCGGTGAAGTCAAACGGGACTTTATTCCCCGTGTAGCCTGCCGCGTGTGCATACGGATTGGCTGGCGTTTGCGCTACCGAGTCGGGGCGATTGCTCGATAAAAAATGATTGGCAGTTAGCACTAATACGCCGCCGATACAACCCGCAGCAATAGTCGATACCCAATTTTTCATAACTTTGTTTTTTAGGTTTTTGTTTTATTTTTTAATCTATTTTTATCACATCTCAATTCATACTACAAATAACGTGTTTTTTTATCATATTATTACATTTGAGTTAGCGTTTAACGCTGCTTTAACGATTATATTACAATAGCATTACAATTATATCATACTAATAAGACGAAAAGAACTACTTTTAGTTACACCAATATTTTCTTAATTTTACAAATAAAAACATTTATCTTTGCGGCTTAAACAATAATAATTATCATAATATAATGTATAGAACACACACCTGCGGCGAACTACGCTCTTCGGATATTGGCGCAGCAATAACCCTTAGCGGTTGGCTGTACCGCAGCCGCGACTTAGGCGGAATGTTGTTTATCGACCTCCGCGACCGCTACGGCATCACACAAATCGTGATTAATAACGAACAAAATCCCGACCTTTACGAGCAAGCGCGCCGTATCGGACGCGAGTATGTGTTGCAAATAAAAGGCGTGGTACGCGAGCGAAGTAGTAAAAACGCGAATATCCCTACGGGCGATATCGAGTTGGTAGTGAGCAGTTTACGCATATTAAACGCCTCAAAAGTCCCGCCGTTCACGATAGAGGACGACACCGACGGCGGCGACGACCTCCGTATGCGCTACCGCTATTTGGATTTGCGCCGTCGCCCGATTCAGCAAAACCTGATTTTCAGGAGCGAAGTAGCCATCGAAACCCGCAAGTTTTTGGCGGCGCAAGACTTTATAGAAGTAGAAACGCCCGTACTCATCAAAAGTACGCCCGAAGGTGCGCGCGATTTTGTAGTGCCGAGCCGTATGAATAAAGGGCAGTTTTATGCGTTGCCGCAATCACCACAGACGTTTAAACAAATATTAATGGTGTCTGGTTTTGACAAATATTTTCAAATTGTAAAATGTTTTAGAGACGAAGATTTGCGTGCCGACCGTCAGCCCGAGTTCACGCAAATAGACTGCGAAATGTCGTTTGTGGAACAAGAAGATATTTTACAAACCTTCGAGGCACTCACAAAACACCTTTTCAAAACCACTTTGGGCGTAGATTTAGACGGCGATTTTCCGCGCATAACCTACGACGAAGCCGCCGAACGCTACGGCTCTGATAAGCCCGATACGCGGTTCGCGATGGAGTTTGTGCCGCTAAATGCGTTAATGCAAAATAAAGGATTTAAGATTTTTGATGAGGCAGAACTCGTCGTTGGTATTTGCGCAAAAGGCGCGGCGAATTATTCGCGCAAACAAATAGACGAACTAACGGATTGGCTCAAACGCCCGCAAATAGGCGCGAAAGGCTTGGTTTATATGAAATGTGAGGCGGACGGAACGCACAAATCGTCGGTCGATAAATTTTATACACCTGCCGACCTCGCCGCATTAGCGCAAGTAATGAACGCCGAAACGGGCGATTTAGTTTTGATATTGAGCGGCGACACCGACCGCGTGCGCAAGCAGTTGTCCGAACTCCGTTTAGAAATGGGCAGCCGCTTAGGTTTGCGCAACTCGAAGGTATTTAAGCCGCTTTGGGTCGTCGATTTTCCGCTTTTGGAATGGGACGAAGACGCGCAACGCTTTTTCGCGATGCACCACCCGTTCACGTCGCCGAAGCCAAACGACATCGTCAAGATGACCTCGACCGACCGTAAAGTGTTGGAGTCGATACGCGCCGACGCTTACGACCTCGTCATCAATGGCTGGGAAATCGGCGGCGGTTCTATCCGTATTCACGACCGCGACCTACAAAGCCGCAACTTCGATTTATTAGGTTTTTCGAAAGAAGAAGCGGAAGCGCAGTTCGGGTTTTTGCTCGGCGCGTTCGAGTACGGCGCGCCGCCGCACGGCGGTTTGGCACTCGGATTTGACCGACTGTGCGCTATCATGCAAGGCGTGACAGGTATTCGCGATTTTATCGCATTCCCCAAAAATAATCAAGGACGCGATATGATGATTGACGCGCCGTCACCTATTCACGGCGCACAATTAGAAGAACTGAGTTTATTGGTGAACATAAAAGAGAAATAAAATTATTGGTAACATATTAAAAAAAAACGTACTTTTACAAAAAAAGGAATCAAGAGAAAAATAAGATAATTTATTTTGGACGCATTCCTAAAAAAAATCCATAATTACCTCTTTTGTCAATGCTTATTCGCAAAACAATAACGAAAATACTCGTTCGCGCCCGTCAGTGGTGGTGGATAGGTGCGTTATTATTAGTTAATGGCGCGTTAGCAACTTTGTATCCGCCCGACGGCACGTTTTTTAGGTGGGCTTCGCAGCACGCCGTACAAATTATGTTGTGTTACTTGGTTTTGGGTTTGTTATTATTATTGTTGCGGCAACGCCGACTGATGTTCGTTAGTTTTGCGTGCTGCGCGATTATTTGTATGTATTTGCGGCGCACGATAGGCGCGGAAGAGGCATTTAGGTTTCAATATGCGAAGCCGACGCAAGAAAAAATTATCAAATTTGCGCATTTTAATACAGGTTCGACCGACGGCGATTTCGAGCGCGTGATGCAAACTTTGCTCAAACAAAATCCTGACGTAATATCAATACAGGAAGTCACGCCTGATTGGGACGCGGCTTTGCGTGCTTTATTAGCAACTAAATACCCGTTTTTTAAAAGCTATCGCCGCATCGATTTTGGCGGAATCGCCTTGTTTTCGCGGTTTCCGTTTGGTCGAATAGACACTTTTGAGGTCAATCATTTGCCTAATATTATCGGTAGTCTGAGAATCGACTCGCTGCACCCCGAAGTGTTTTTTATCAGTTCGCACACCGTTCCGCCTATTAATACGGCGAGTTTCAAGCAAATTCGTACACATTTACAAGCAGTTGCGGAGCGCGTGCGACTCATTAACGCGCCGATTTTCGCCTTTGGCGACTACAACCTCGCGCCTTGGTCGTCGGAGGTGCATAATTTTCAGATGCAAAGCGAACTGACCGACGGTAGGCGATTATACGCGCCCGAAACGGTCACACCGACCGATTATATTTTCTTTTCACAACACTTCAACTGCCTCTCTTTCAACGATTTAATCGACAAAAACGGCAATCATATTGGCGTAGAAGGCAGTTATCAGTTCAAATCTGATTATAAAAATGTTCAAAAAACGGTGGAATAGTTTTGGTTACGCCGTAAGCGGTATCATCGACCTGCTGCGGACGCAACCGAACGCACAGATTCACGTTTTTACGGCTATCGCGACTACGATTCTGGGTTTTTTGGTTTCGCTATCGAGTACTGAATGGTGCTTGATTGCGCTCTGTTGTGGCGCGGTGATTGCCGCCGAAGCCTTCAATACCGCCATAGAATACACCATAGATTTGGTATCGCCCGAGCATCATTTATTGGCAGGCAAAGCAAAAGATGTAGCCGCAGGCGGCGTACTGATTACCGCTATTTCGGTAGTTGTGGTCGGTGTAATTATTTTTTTACCAAAAATAATTGTTATTTTAAATCTAATTTTAGCCAAATAAAAATAAAAAATGGTTTTCAAGTTTGAAAAAGAAACAAGCGGCGTACTTTTGCTTTGTTCTAAAAAAGGATTAAAAAAATATTTTGCGGATAAGGAGTTCAACTACAACTTTCCCGAAGGTATTTTGCCGCTTGTAAACGCGGGCATAGTCGTCGCGCTTGTCACCGAAAGCAGCGAAGAAGTAAAAGGCGAATGCGTCACTATCGCAATGAACGACTATAAAGGTTATAAATTGGTGGGCGAACAAAATTTTTATGTCGAGGACGACGACGAGGTTTATATATTATCTCACGGCGAGTTCACGCGCATTTGCGCGAATGACAAAGGCGATATTGACGCAGCGAGGTTTTGGAATGAAAAAATAATCGTAAAAGATTTGCGCGCAGGTTGGGCTATCGTTTTTACACATTGCAAAACGCGCAAAAATAGTATGTTTTTGCGCACTATCGTTCAGTTTATTTATGTCAAAGATAGGTTTCCGCGAGCCGAAATTTCAAGTATTCCGAGAGTATAGATATTGATAAATACATATTTTATATTTCACAATGGCAGTCATTCGTTTTATTAATTTCCTGATAGGCAGTATTTTCATTACAATAATACGATTTTATCAAGTTTTTATTTCGCCGCTTTCGCCGCCGCGCTGCCGCTACACGCCTACTTGTTCGCAATATGGCTTGGAGGCTTTCCGCAAACACGGCGCGCTCAAAGGCGGCTACCTTACCGCTCGACGTATATTAAGCTGTCACCCGTGGGGCGGACACGGACACGACCCTGTACCTTAAAATTGATGATAAGGAACGCGTCCAAAATAAAGTACTGTATTCTCACTTACCTTTTGAGCCAAAACCGCGCTAGATTTGCTTCGCCAGTTCGCTTCGCTCGGGTTTCGTTGCGATGATAGGCTGCACTTCGTGCGTTCACTTCGTAAATGCGATTTAATATCGCTTTTGCTTGTTCAGCCTCAAATCTGCCTTGTTTTATTTTCCTCCCTTAGGGGAGGCTAGGTGGGGCTAACAAAATTCTGTCTAATAATATTCAGTACCTTATTTTCTTTTCATTCCTAAGGTAAAGGGTCGCGCTATACACTGAAAATAAAACTCTATCTACTGGGTAATAACCTGGTGCGCTATACTAACGCTCAAAATATCGAACCCTCCATCTTTACCCGACGGGTAAAAATGGAGGGTTCGTGTTTTATATCGGCTACCACTATTCAAAAAAATACTTACCTTTACAACGGCAATTAGCCAAGAAAATATTAGCCTATTATTCTACTAACTAACCTTAATTTGTCATAAAAAAATGAAAAAACACTTCAAAGAAGAGCATGAATTGATAGCGCAATCGATGCGCGAATTTATTGCGCAGGAAATTACACCTTATATAGAGGAGTGGGAAAAAAATCACGAGTGTCCGCGACATATTTTTGAGCGTATGGGAGAAATGGGATTTTTGGGTGTGACGTACCCCGAAGCCTACGGCGGAAGCGGTATGGATTTTTGGGCGGCGATAGCTATTTCGCGCGAGTTGGCGTATGCGAATTGTAGCGGGTTGCAGATGTCGCTTTTTGCGCACACTTACCTGCCGTTGCCGATGATAGCCGCCGTAGGTACGGAGGAGCAAAAGCAGCGTTACTTAGTGCCGTCGTTGCAAGGCAAAAAAATAGGCGCGCTCGGCATCACTGAACCGAGCGGCGGCTCCGACGTAGGCGGCATAAAAACAACCGCGACCGAAGACGGCGACTATTACATCATCAACGGCTCAAAAACGTATATCACGAACGGCACGATTGCCGATTATGTACTTTTGGCGTGCAGAACGGGCGAAGGTTACGACATGACTTTATTTTTGTTTGACACCGATACGGCGGGTTTTTCTACCAATAAAATCGATAATAAACTCGGAATGCACACGTCTGACACCGCAGAATTGTTTTTTGACAACTGCAAAGTACCTAAATCGGCGGTTATTGGCGAAGCACATAAGGGTTTTTATTATATTATGAATAATTTTCAGGAGGAACGCTTGATAGGCGCGGTGACGGGCGCGTTTGTGGCGGAAGCCGCGTACATGAAAGCCGTGCAGTACGCACACGAGCGCGTCACTTTCGGTCGTCCGCTTAGCAAACTGCAAGTGATTCGGCACAAACTCGCCGACATGAAAATGCGCGTCGAGGCGTGCAAATCGTTCTCTTTCAGAGCTATCGAGGAGTTTATCGACGAGGGCGCGGGCGCGGTAAGCATTATTTCTATGGCGAAAGCGTTTGTAGGTGAAGAAATACAAAAAATATTGTACGACGCGATACAAATTCACGGCGGCAACGGGTTTGTGGAAGACTACGGCGTGGCGCGTATGTGGCGCGATATGCGCCTATTCACTATCGGCGGCG